>JBFXII010000156.1:0-7074 GCA_050176095.1 Desulfomonilaceae bacterium | reverse complement strand
CTCCAGAGAGTGAGGCTTCCCATGTTACCGATATGTCCACCGGACTCATTACCCTCGAACACGAATCTTCTCAGTCCTGCGCGAAGTCCATCAGAAAGCATGGCTGGAGCTGGGCAATGCAGATAACATTTAACGCCAAGGGACTCAATTCTCCTTGCTAAATCAGGCCCTCCGGCTGCAAGTATGGCAAACTTGGGCGGGTTTTTTGACATCAACTGAAGATGAGCCTCATATCTGAGAGAATTTACATCCAATCCAATAAGACCAACACCATAAAGATTTTCAGTTTTCTCTCGAGCTTCATCCATAGCTTTTTTTGCAATTGGTCCCGGCATATTGCCCAACGCCAGAAAAGGTAAGGCCCCTCCCTCGGCTATCATTCGAAGAAAATCGGCATTGTCGCTAACATGCGCCATCGGACCCTGAACAATAGGATATTTAGTCCCATGCTCACGACTCAGCTCACAATCCTGCCCAAATGGCCAGGTAGCTTGAACTTGGCGCATAGTTCGATCAAATTCTTCTACTATTGCAGATACACTTCCATAACTTGAGGCCAAAGTCTTGGCTGCAACGATGTCCTCAGAGAGAGCACAAAGACTTTCATCCAGATCGGGGGTCTCCGATGGAATTCCTATGGAACTGTTCAACCTGAAGTAATAGGAAGGTAATTCATCTGGAGTCAGCGACTCCTCAATCTTGCGCAACTCCCTGACAATTTTTGTGCCAACCCTTGAATACACCCTCAGATTTCTAGAAAAACCCTCACCTAGAACGGTTGTAGCGGGTAAAACCAGACCTGAGAGAAACTTCTTAAACTTTTCGGATAACGATGATGATTCGGTCAGGAGAAGATGATTGTCCAGAACCACGCCAGATGCCCCTGCCCTAACACAACCTGCAGCAGTTCGAAGAGATACTCCACCTTGAAGGAAAACGGGTAGTTTGGAAGATTGTAATATTTTCTGCAATAATACAAAACCGTTCGTGTCACTTACCCAACCTGGCCCTTCGGAACCACGAACTATCAATCCTGCGGCCCCAGCTTTCTCAGCAATCATTGCATGATCAGCATTTCCTACCTCGACAAAGACAGGAAAAGAATATTTAGACAAAGACAATGATTCGCCTTTGTTCATGTCTTCAACATCAATTAACGGAATTATGGCCACTCTTATATCCGAGTTTGATCCATAATCAGCCAAATCCTTTAGGTAGCATCGAACCCCATGAGCGACACCGGTAGAAAGACGTATGGAGGAACGACCTACCGTCGCATGATCAACAACCCCTAAACCACCTGCCTGTGTCACTTCTTCAATTAACTGTGGATCATTGTTAAAATATGGATTTACATAAAGCACTGGGATTTTAATGTTAGAAATACCTGATGGTCTCATGAAATCACCTTCAAAATGTTATTGCTTTTCGATTCCTGTGGCTTGATGGCAAAACCGTAAAACAAAACTTCTCGAACAGTATCTATCTCATCCACAAGTGAACTTTCCCCACCCTCGTGTAACCACTTCTGAATGACACCGTTCAAAAAACCGATAATTCCAAAAAAAACGGTATAATAGTTCATCTGTTTTAGCTTACCCAGACGCGAGGCCTTCCAACAGCGTCTCTTCAACGAAGGTAGAGCCCCTATCAGTTCCTGTATGAATTTCTCTGAGAACTCGCGCCCAAAGTCCTTGTGCTCCTGGATAATTACTTTGAAAAAAGCTGAATTCTGCTCAAAAAAGCTTAGATATATTTTTATTATCCCTTCAATTATCTCGAGCACATCTTCCTGTCCACTGAGGCGGCGTTTGGCCAACTCGATGAATTCACTCATCGTGTCGTCCTTAAGCGCAGTAAAAAGACCTTCTTTGGTGCTGAAATATCTATAAACGGTTCCCTTCGCTATCCCCGCCCGATCAGCTATGCTGTCAATCGTCGAGGAATGAAAACCCTTCTCAGAAAACTCCGCCAATGCAGCTGAAAGGATTCTCTCCCGAGCATCTTTTTGTTTTCTTCTTTTTTGAGGCTCACGTTGAGCTGGACGCCTGAGACTTTGGAAAAGCAAGTCTTCGAGTATTTCCCTGCGTTCCATACCGAAGGACTCTACAATCTCCAGGACACACCTATAGAACTCCCGTATTAGGGCGTCAGAATAGATTGGGGAAGATGTTATGATGGAATAGACTTTCTCCACATAAGACAGCGCTGTTTCAGCTCTGACGTTTTCATCCATTCCAGGCTTACCCAACTCAGCAGATAACAGCTGAATAAGCTTTGGTACTGCAAACGTATCTTTGTGGGCCTTAGTCTTAGAAATGATCAGACTTATTTGATCTTCAATTTTGTGATCCATACTGTTCGCTCTTTTTTTAAGATACAACTAACCGGTGCAACTCTTATGAATTTAATGACTGACTGGTTAGTCTGCTTTGTTTTTTAACTAACACGGTTGTTTTTGTCAAGCAGATTGAAAAGGCGCCTATAGTTGGAATTCACTGACATCCATTCATAATACGTCCTGGTAGGCCTGATGAAAAAATGTGACAATAATGTAGGTAAAATCGGAGCTGTTTCTATTTTTCTGGATCAAGGAATCGGCCCTCGTAGACTCTATGAAAACCATTTGCAAGTTGGCGCCATAATTGCTCCGTAATTCATAACCTTCTTGGCTGGTTTGCCACTCACAAAAATTCTTTGTTTCGAAAAAGACCTTGGTCCCCACCTATCTCCAGGGTCTTTTATTTTTCCTAAAATCATTGAGGATCGATAATTTGATTTCGCACCAGAAAATCAATAATTAGAGTTGCCGTTTCTAATGGCTTTTCCATGGGGACAAAATGGGTAGCGTCAGGAATGCAATGAATTTCGGAATGAATAACTTCTCGCTTAAATTTTCTTGCACAGCGGTTTGTGAAGACATCAGATTTAGCTCCGTAGATTACCAGAACTGGTATTGTCAGTAAGCGCGGTTTCTTCCAGATGCCTGCGGGACAGGTAGAGAAACATTTCGACTCCCATTCAGGTTCACATCTCAATTTGGTTTCCCCAGTTACAATATCTTTGAATCCGTATTGAATGTAGGCCTCCAGAAAACCTGAGGACCAATTTCTGAATGGTAATTTCTTGCTGTAAATGTCCAGGACCGTGTCGCTGTCAGGCCAGAGTCGAGTTCTTTTAGCGGCTCCAGAAATGATTGGAAATATTTTTGTGAGGTTGAGTTTCTGGGCAAGATAAAGCACAAGATTTATATATTGGGGCATTATGGTGGGATCGATCAGAATCAGAGCCTTAAATAGTTCTGGTCTTTTCACGGCTAACATCATACTGGTCACTGCCCCTAGCGAATGTCCAACGGCTATAACAGGTTCCCGTAAGTAATCAAAAAAAGCCCCCAAATCATCTGCAAAAAAGTCCCAATTCGTTAATTTTTTATGATTCGCGACTGCTTTGCTATTACCATGTCCACGATAATCCATTCCAACAACCTTGAAACTCGATGTCAAGATTTTGGCCAGAGGTGTATAGAGCCCCGCGCAAAAACCTGTAGCATGAGCTATGTGTAAAATCGGACCAAATCCTCCCCATTCGAGATAAGAGAACTTGCCGTCCGGAGAATTAAAGGTTTGCTGAACTATCATAGAATGAGAACTTCTTTGTCTTGTTAGAATGTCAGGACTATAGAACAAAAATGGCAAGAGTTAATATAAACCCTTGCCATCAGGAGAAAACACTAAAAATCTATCGAGAATATTTACCAGCGAGATCTTCCGCCGCCACCACCACCATCTCTTCTCGGGCCGCCGCCTCCTCTGGAGTTGGTTTTGGGCCTGGCTTCGTTTACTTTAAGGCTTCTGCCATTGAAGTCTTTTGAATCCAGTTCCTCTATGGCCTTCAGTCCTTCTTCACGGTTGGTCATTTCGATAAAACCGAATCCCCTAGATCTTCCCGTGAACTGGTCTGATATGATTTTCGCCGAATCGACAGTTCCATAGCTCTGAAAAAGTCCCTTAAGTTCGTCTTCTGTTGCGCTGAATGACAAGTTTCCTACATAAATGTTGATACTCATTCTCTACTCCTGTGAAAATAACGCCAAAAAATTAAATTTGGCGCTGTAATGTCTTACGAACAAGGGCTTTTCGTGAACGGGAATAAACGATAGTAGAGGTCAGGCGCGTTAATCCGCTGCACTAGCTCCTATGTCCTAGGAACTTATTCGTTGTGACGCCCGAGCCCTTTTGAAAGGTCTACTGGAGGAACACAAGATAAGCTTAAAACCAGTGTATTGCCTCAATTCCTATTTGTCAATCACTGTTTAACCTTCTAAACTAGGAGTCGAGTCTTTAGGGTTGATTTGAGCCCTGCCGGCATGGCAATTAATTCTCAACTATTGGTGGAGCGCGTTAAATGCATACATTCGAGCCTTTAGACCCCGATTATGAACAACAAGTTCGAAAGAGCTTTGGAATGCAGAATTTTATGGTCACTATTGGAGCCAGACTTGTTGGAGTAAGGCCTGGGATTGTAACCATAGAAATGAACCACAGTGAAAAATTGACTCAGCAGCATGGTTACATACATGCCGGAGCGATCACTACCCTGGCGGATAACGCGTGCGGATACGCAGCCTATTCATTGATGCCTCCAAATACGGAAGTTCTTACCGTTGAATTCAAGGTAAATTTTCTCGCGCCTTCAAGAGGGGATAAGTTTGTAGCCATTGGAAGAGTTCTAAAGCCTGGCAGGACTTTATCTGTTTGTGTAGCTGAAGTCACTGCTCATCAGAACTATGAGAAGAAGCTTGTTTTCACCATGCAGGCCACAATGATGTGCGTTCAAAACAATTTTTATTAACATCCTGTTTGAAATATTATAAAGTTTGGGTAGTTGTTTTACTGATAGTTATCCTCTCGTCAAGTGAGCCCGTTCTGGCATGCGAGTTTGTAAATATCGCATGCGTGTGTCAGATTTATGGCTAGCCAACTCCAGCATTTAAAGAAATCCCTGACTCGATTCTTGATCAATCCTTTCGAAATCAAGGCACTTGAGCTAAACACTTATCAGAAGGAGTTTTTCAATGTCGGAAATTAAGTATCTCGACCTGGGTCAATTCTTACACGACGACCTCCGTTTACGAACATTTCCAGTGGCTGTCAAGCTCTTGGATACACCTGTTTTCCCTGAAAAAACTGTGCGCCCGAAATTTCGTCTCGGAAAAAAAATCACAATTTGCATGGGTGTATCCATGGCTAGAATGTACGGTTGGACTGTCGGGCTGGCGAAAGAAGATATTGTCTGTGTTCCGGCAATGATTTCTTTCGGTTTTACCGGGGCCAGGAATCAAGTAGAAACAGTGGGAAAACTTTTTTGTGAGGTCTCTTTTTCCAAGGATCGTGAAACCGGTCAAAGTGAAGCATCGCAAATGAGCCTTATCCCTAGTAGACAGATTCAGGCCCTGTTGATCGCCCCTTTAAATAAAGCAGGTTTTGAACCCGATTCTGTTGCAATTTATGGTAATCCAGCACAAATCATGAGATTAGTTCAGGCTTGGACTTATTTCACCGGTGAAAGGGTGACGGGGTTGTTTGGAGGTAAGGTTGAATGCACTGAATATTTGACAGCTCCAATTCGGACAGGCAAACCTCGTGTTGCCATTCCTGGGGGAGGAGATCGAATCTTTTCTATGACTCAAGATGATGAGATGGTTTTTTCACTCCCAGCATCGGGGCTCCAGAGCATTTGTGATGGATTAAAACTCGCCGGAAAAAAAATAGGAGCTAAGTATCCGATAACATTTTATCAAAACTTTCAACCAGAATTTCCACCCTATTATAAGACGTTGGCAAAAGAGTTAAATATCGATCAGGACCAATAGATAATTTGACCCCAAATCTCCCAGGAAAAATCATCCTAAGGCGGATAGATCTAGGGCTCTTTGATTTTTTGAAGCAGTTTAAACCCAGTATTGGACTCGTCTGAAGACTTACCTTAGTAGTCGGGGAGGCACGAGACAATGAGTATTGTGACTGACCATATTGGGATGGGTTTCATAAAGACGCTGTCGGCCATTCCCAGGCTTAGACCACTGAGATTGGCCATCGCGGGGATTCATTTTAATGTAGACGCTACAAGTCTAGTTCATGATCACATATGGGACTGTACTTCTCTAGTTCTACATAAGGCTCTCAGGCGCTATCTGAAGGATGGAGACCATGTGCTCGATTTAGGAACCGGCCATATAGGATTGTTAGCAATTTATTGCGCCAGTATTAGAAGAGTCACTGTTCTAGCAGTTGATGTAAATTTGCAATTTATTGAGAACGCTCAAATTGTGGCTACGGCAAGCCTAGCATCAGGTGTAGAATTCAGACAAAGCGACTGGTTTTCCAATGTGGACGGTCATTTTGATGTCATATTTGGAAATGTTCCGTATATCCCCACTGAGGTAGGTTTCCATGAACTTTCTTCTCACACATATCCGGAAATATGGGACGGGGGATCAGATGGCTTAAATCCTGCCAGAGATATTCTGGATTGCGCTCCGGAATACCTATCGGATCAAGGTCTGTTGATGCTAGGGCTTGACACAGCTTTTGTTTCCGATCTTTCGATGACACGACTGATAGAAAAGTCTAGGGATCTCGAACTTCAGGAGATAATTAAGTCTTGGATATCAAGCAGCGAGGTTTTCGTCATACGTCCCCGCTGTCACGTTCATTGACAATGACAGCTCCCGGGCTTTATCATTCCTTGACCAGATTCGATGCGTTCTTGATAAAAACTTGGTCACAATCGTCCTCTGTGTAGCCGGCTCGTAAGAGCAACGACCTGACCAGAGGTATTTCTTCATTATGTTTAAACCAAGGCCAATCGGTTCCAAACAATATTTGTGATGGACCATGTATCTTGAGAATTTCAACAAATTGCCACGTTTCCAAGGTGTGCGCAGCGTTTGAGGTATCAAGTAAAAGATTTGGAACAGGCTTCAGGTATTTCTGCAGATCACTGAAATCTGCGGCAAGTCCTCCCATGTGCGCCCCAACAAAATTGATTCCAACATGTTTTCTATAGATT
>JBFXII010000155.1:0-7165 GCA_050176095.1 Desulfomonilaceae bacterium | reverse complement strand
GCTGGAGCGCCCTCCATCAATATGTGGAAAGACTCCTTTATCAAATCCCATGAAGAATAGAGAATCAGAATACCAATCAAAAGGCTTATCAATGGGTCAACCCAATACACCTGAGTATAGATGATTATTACACCTGCTATGATGGCTCCAAGAGATCCAAGAGCATCAGAAACAACATGTAAAAACGCCGCCCTGATGTTAATGCTTTCTGAAGCGCTACGATAGAGCAAAAATGCCATTAGAAGATTAACTAACAGGCCGATGACGGCAACCAGCAGCATTCCATGTCCTTGGACAGCCACAGGGCTGTAAAACCTTTGAAAAGCTTCAATGTATATAATTGCGACTATGAACCATAAGGCCAATCCATTTACCAGGGCTGCTATTATCTCAGTTCTCTTGAATCCAAACGTGTGTCTGTCAGTTGGTAGTTTTTTCCCGATACGAATGGCTAACCAGGAAATCCCAAGGGCTGTTGCGTCAGAAAGCATGTGGCCTGAATCGGCTAGCAAAGCCAACGAATTGAATACAAATCCTCCTACAGCCTCTGCAATCATGTATGCCAATGTAAGCGCAAGGGCCAAACCGAGTTTTTTTTCGTTGGTCAATCTCGGATGATCATGATTATGCGAATCGTGTTCCATTTCTATTTAAACCGTCCTCTGAGGGCCCCTGTCCATGACCTGATGTCTCTAGATAATCAGCTTGAGGAAACCAGATGAAATATCGATTGAATAATACATACGAGTCTAATTAGTTGCAAATAAATGAATGTTTAAACCAACATCTATCAACACCTCGATACCAAATATTGTGCCAATTTCATGTTTTCTATTACAAAAATCAATAATTTCATCCATTATTTCTTTTCAACTGGCTCGATTTCGTGTTAGTTTGAGATTCATAACCGCATCAAAATATTGTCTGGGAGTGGGGTGTTATCCATGCGTGGTGATCAGATGTCCCGACAGTGGAGGATTATCAAGCTGATTGAAGCTCACGCCAATGGTATAGGCGCAGCTGAGTTAGCTAAAGAAGTTGAAGTTCCCATCCGCACGCTTTATAGGGACTTGGAAGCCATTCAACGTGGAGGATTTCCAATTTTTGTGGAGAAACGGGGTAAATTTTCCTACTGGAAAATGGTGGACACGTTCAAAAAACTCCTTCCCCTGCCATTGACCCCCACTGAATTGATGGCGCTGCACACCAGTAGAGACCTTCTAAAAGTTTTCAATGGCACAATTTTTCAGGAGAGCATAGAAAGCCTTTTTGAAAAGGTGAGGACACTTCTTCAACCTGACAAATTGAATTTTGCGGATGATGTCAGTTCGACCTTGAAAATAGATTTCGGTCCTACAAGAAGTTTTCTCGGACTCACTGACACCATAAATCAGTTGAGCGAGGCGACAATTAACAAAAAACGTGTGAAGATTGACTATAATGCCATCTCAACAGGCTCTCAAACTGTTCGTAAGGTTGATCCCTACAGGGTTTGGGTTATGAATGGTAGTTTTTATCTCATAGGCCATTGCCACAAACGTCAGGCTCTAAGAACTTTTTCCTTAGATCGTATTCAGAAACTCACGGTATTGAAAGAGACTTTCAGAATATCCAAAGATATTGACATTGACGCCTACCTCAGGTCAGCATTTAGAGTAATGACAGGTGAGCCTCAAAAAGTTCTAATCAAAATATCCCCAAACGCAGCCCATGTGGTTCGTGAGCGAATATGGCACACAACTCAACACGTAACCGATTTGCCCGATGGATCAGTCAATTTATCCCTTCAAGTGCCCATCAACTATGAAATCATTTCATGGATACTCGGTTTTGGTTCCGCAGCCGAAGTCATACAACCACACTCCCTACGTGACAGGATACTCAACGAACATGAAAAAGCCGCAATGAACTATGAGAATCTCACGAAGAGAAGTAGTCGAAACAAGAAATAGCTTCAACTTAAAAGTTCCAAATGAGTTCTCTAATCCGATAAAACGAGTTTAGCGCTTGGTTGACAAAAAATAGCGTCGTGAGAACAGTAACATTTATTGTCTCAAGATCTCCTAGCCTCAGAAACAATTCCCAGACAATATAAGGCCTTTTGATTTCATTTCCATTCAAGTTGCGCCATTCATTTTCAAGGTGGTTGGAAGCACGATGTTGATCCACAAAACCTGTTGATAACTTGTTGGCTTTGCTGTTGGCGGAATCGGTTTTGTTAGAAAATTGTGAAGGTTATACAGATTGTCACAAAACTAAGCACGCAAAAAATAAGACGTTGTTTCAATAGGTTATCAATGCAGTAGCCCAAAGCGTTAGCTTTTTGGCGCCCAATTTTCCAGTCCCCAAAATTTGCTAACAATTGTTGGTAAGTTACGGCAGAGTAGTGAGAATAGATCAAAGTAATAGTCATAAACTTGACAAAATCGGGGCGTCCAAAGCAAACATGTGAGCTTGGTGTCCGCCGCAAATCAGGCTTTTCAAAGATTCGAAGGAATTACCCAGTCAAAAGCTTTGTTGGAGTCGTTGTCATTCAAATATACGACAACAATTCCCAAATCTTACCTTGATACCGCAGGAAGGAACTCGAAAGGCGCGAATGTTTCAAATTTTTCGGCAGTATCACCGGAATAAGTCTTTCCTCCCGTGAGTGTCAGTTTTTTTACTGGGGAGCCTTCCTTAAAGTCTATGTCTCCCAACCGAACCCAGAAAACCGTTGGGCTAGTTGCTGAATCATAGTAATAAATCCTACTCTTGTGATCAGAGATTGTGCGCCAGTAAGTTGAGGCTATGTTAGGTTGTCCTGGGGTTGTGATGCCCAGGGGAACAGAAACACCCCGAATCACGCCTAGCACAGACGCCACAGCTTGCAACATGTCAGAAGTCTTTGGGATTGCGCCAATAAAAAACGACGCCCGAGCGAAACGGTCCGATGCTCTTATGGTTCCCGGCAGAAAGTCCATGCCTCCTATTTGCTGCCAGTAAGTGTTTAAAGCTAATTGCTGGTCAAAAACGGGAGAATTCGCCATTACAGGGTACTGTTTACCATGGTGAATAACGAGCTTGCCTTGGACATATTCGAAAATGGCTGAGTCACCAGAGCAATCAGAGAGAGCCAAGTGCCCGGATGCACGTTTCCCACCAGGCAGATCAGGAGCTATGATTACGAATGGATCTCCGTTTAACGCCTCTACGGCTTCAGTTACGGTGGCGTAGTTGTCTAGTACATACTGTGCCCATGCTGCTATAGACAGGGTTGGACGTTTTCCATCTGTCTTCGGATATTCCGATTCCGTTAGGTATAAAACGTTGGCTACTAGACCCTTTTCGTTCATGCCATCGACAGTGGCAGCTCTGTAAAAAGAACAAATGACGCTCCCATATTTTGACACCCATTTAAGCGATGTCGGTCCGGATGCTCCATCACGTTTCATGCCACGCGGGAAAATCCACATGTCAGTTCCTGTCTCCTCGGCCCAATCCATTGACCGTCCTGTAATAACAGTATTGTCAGGTCCGTGATAGACGGCTCGAGTGCATGCGTCACATTGTTGTGGTAATCCAATCGACAAGATTACCGTGATCAGCCAAGCATTCAGAAAAATAATCATAACTCGTCGATTCATACCTATTCTCCCTTTTTCAATCCAAGGGGGATCGAAGAATTTACCCAGATACGATTAATATGGAATTATCAGTGGATACGTAGCTTAATTCAAGACATCCCACTGATAACCAGACGACTCAACAAAGTGTCCGCAGTCAAGAAATTCATGGACGATTCAACTTGGCGGACTTTAAAACTTGAAAATCACAGATGCTTCATTGGATCATAGCTTAACTTGCGTCATGTTTTTTAGGCGTGTGCTCTATTGATAGCACGCTGTCATTCATCAGACGATTTCCATTCGTATCAATGGCTAGAACTATTCCCTTAAGATGATCTGGCACAGGCTCGCTTGGCAGACGCTGTCCTTCAAAAGTAGAAGCGCAATCCAAACCGGTGTTCTTGGCATAAACCGTCAATTTCTTGACATGTATCCACAATGATCTCAATTGATGCACATCTGTACGATTCCAATCCTTGATCCTGTTATCCATCTTGTCAATATTATCCCTGACCAACGATTCCCACTGCTTGAAAAGTAATGAATCCTTGTCACAATCGCCGCATTGTCGTTGGACCTTATAAATCTCATCCCAATTAACCATTTGAAGCCCCAATTTATCCTTTCATAGCATTTACTGCGTATTCCAGAACTGTTTTCTTATTGGCAAACCCAAAATGATCACAGCGGTAAAATAGCCGATCTAGCTAGATTTAAATATAAAACAAGAACCTTAGCGTCCTTTTGAAAACCACCGCCACCAATCATCAGATCCAGTCACTACAAAAGGCTACTGATGACGAATGGTCAAGATCCCAGAGTTTAATTCAAGAACAAGTTTGGGCCACCATCCGTGACCTAGTGTTGCAACGTCCTTCTAGAAAATGGCGCCATCTCTAAAAGTCTGACTATCCCCCTTACCATGCTTGTTGAGGCGATCGCTCTTCAAAATATTATTGCAAAAGCCTTGTCTCGTTATCAAAGCGGTGAGACATCCGCAATCGCTCTCAAAAGCTCCTTGAAGTTGATTCTGAATCTTGATCTTGGCGCTTGAAAATCACAAAAAATCCATTAACAATAATATGTTATCTTTTGATCTACAATGCAAATTAACAGATACCAAGGATTTTGAGTCAGCGATTGAAACATTGATCAAGAATTTCAAATAGGGTAATCCTCAAAGAGATGGGTTTTGGGATGCGCTTTTTTCTGTCTTCAAAATGGTGATTACGATATGTTCTTGTTCTCTTGGAGTCTTTGAGATGGCTATTGTATTCCGTCTCCTCGGTATCCATTCGTCCAAGCAGAATGACGCATGTAGTTTTGTTGATTTACGACCTCACAAAAAGATTTATTTTTTATCGTAGAATTCTAATATCATACGTATGTTAGTTTAATGGTCTTTAATCATGGGTTCGCACGGTATGTCCAAAGTTGTAAAAGCAGATTGTCTAGCAATGAGGATAGGTAATTCTGAACCTCGTATAGACGCCATTGATAAAGCTCAAGGTAAAACTAATTACGCATCGGATTTCTACAGCCCAGACATGCTTTGGGCCGGATTAAAAAGGGCAGGGGTAGCTCACGGTCGCTTGAAGTCGATCAGAATAGAAAATGCAAAAAAGATTGATGGAGTCGTCGCGGTTCTCACTCACGAAGATATACCTGGGCAAAAGATACATGGTCTGATCAGACAAGATAGGCCTGTGCTGATTTTTGATAAAATAAGATTTGATGGAGATCCCGTTGCGCTGGTTGTGGCACGAACACAAGAGATACTCCACGAGGCTCTCGAAAATATTTCTATTGATTTTGAAGAGTTGCCTTCCATAACTGACGCCATGGCGGCCCTAGAGGATCACTCAAACTTGATTCACGAAGAGAACGCGGGAGGGAACCTACTACTCAAGGGAGACCTTTACTTTGGCCGTCCTGATGATGCAGCTAAGGAATGCGACGTAATCGTCAAAGGAACCTTCCAAACCCCAGTTCAGGAACACGCCTATTTGGAAACAGAGGCCGGTTGGGCTCAGCTACAAGATGATGGGAAATTGTTAGTCTGTTGCTCTACGCAAACCCCTTTCCGCGATTGTTATGAGGTGGGTCAGATTCTTCAAATGGACCCGTCAGATATTCGAATAATTGCCCCCTATTGTGGTGGAGCATTTGGCGGTAAGGACAGCCTTAGCGTTCAGGCATTCCTTGGGCTTGCAGCGCTTAGTTCAGATGGTCGTCCCGTAAAGATGGTTTGGGACAGGGATGAGTCCTTCAAGGCTACTTCCAAACGGCATCAGGCGAAAATGCTTTATCGGCTAGGGGCGAAATCTGATGGAATATTGCATTATCTCGATGCGGAAATTTACCTGGACACCGGTCCATATGATTATCTCGGAGGAGTGGTCCTCACATTGGCTCTGGAGCATGCCGGAGGCGTTTATAGGATTCCTAACTGTAGAGCGAGAGGTTGGCTATTATATACCAACAACCCAATTGGTGGTGCTTTTCGAGGATTTGGAGTCCCCCAGGTAGCTGCCGCAATGGAGCAAATGGTCGACATGATTGCGGAGAAGTTAGGAATCTGTCCACTGGAATTAAGACTCAAGAATGCCATCAAGCAAGGCGATCAAACTTTCCTGGGAAAGAAGATGGCTTGTTCTACGGGAATTGTCCAATGTCTAGAGGCTCTTTCGGGACATGAATTGTGGCAAAATAGAGACAAATGGAAATCCCAGGCCGGAGAAAACAAAAGACGGGGATACGGTATTTCAGCTCTAATACACGGGATGGGGTATGGACCGGTAGTGAAGGATTACGCAAATGCCAAAATAGAATTGACCAAGTCCGGAAAAATACGAGTTTACAGTGGAGTAGTCGACATGGGCCAGGGAAATTCCTCGACATATGGCCAGATGGTCGGTCACTTATTGAATCAAAGCCCCGAATTTATCGAATTGGTCCAGCCAGATACTTTTGTTACATTACCCTGCTGTTCATCATCAGCCAGTAGAACCACTTTCACATTTGGTATGGCGCTTATTGGAGCCGTCGAAAAAATAAAAAAGAATATATTGAGTTATGCTCGGACTTCTCTGGAAACCGAAGGACCTTGTGCAATCTCTTTTGCGCCAGGCTTGCTTGTTTCCCAAGATAACAAATCAATATCGCTCAAAGAATTGGCTGAGATGATGAATGAAGAAGATAGAACATGTTCAAATTACTTTGAGGCTCCTGTCTCTACTGAAGTTATAACTCAGGATGAAAATCTTAGAATTCACGGGCTTCCTCATCAGATCTTTTCTTTTGCCGCTCACCTGGTATTTGTCGAAGTTGATACGACCACAGGTGTTTTGGTCATTCAAAGGTATTTGGCAGTGAGCGATTGCGGCTCAGTCCTTAATCCTCAAATTTACGAGCAACAGGTTCAGGGCGCGATAGCCCAGGGAATAGGGTATGCTCTAATGGAAAATTTTGCTCCCGATAAAAACGGAAACAATCCAAAAAGTTTTTCGGAATATCTGATCCCTACTTCCTATGATGTCCCCAAGATTGATTGTGTA
>JBFXII010000154.1:0-7165 GCA_050176095.1 Desulfomonilaceae bacterium | reverse complement strand
ATTGGTAAGCATGGGGGACTCAACACCGTGCCTTTTTCATCTGCCGAGTAGACCTAATAAGCCCACTACGACCAAATAAATGCCGATGATCCATGTTACGAAACGAGGCACGATGAGTATCAGAATGCCGGCTATCAATGCTACCACCGGCTGAAGTTGCAAATTTATGTTCATGTCTTCCTCCCTGGGACAATCACGTAGCAGAAGCTGCATTTATGCTTATTAAACAGCAACGAGCACGAGGTTGTGGTTGAAGTTGCCCTTAACGACGTCCAAGAGACCTGGACCAGTTCTTCCAGCCTTGCCATCCTGATTGCCTGGGGAAAAGCATAGGTCCGAGAAGACCGACTGCTAACAGGATAATAACGGCCCCCACCGTAGCGCTGATCAACGCTCCGACAATTCCGTGGAAAGAAAACCGCAGGTAACCTAATAGAAGGCCCCCTATAAAGGCGCCTATGACTCCAACCACCAGATTGACAACAAGACCTGCTCCTCTGCCCCTTGCAATTCGTTCGGCTAGAAAACCGGCGACAAGCCCTATTAACAAGAAGCCTATCAATGGCTCAATTGGCATATCGATTCTCATTTTTCCTCCCTGCCAAATTGCTGTGCTCTATTCCGTGAGCAGCCCCTAAAAAGTTCAAAGCGAGAACTCATCTCACCTACTTTTGTCCGCCAAAAAACTCTCGAATTTTCCCATACCACTCGGACTCACTTAAGTCCGGCCATTTCTTCCTTTCAAAATTCGGAGCCTGCTCTAACTGACTCTTATCCATGTCTACGATTATCGTATCCGCTTGGGCTGACGTCTTTATGGCTTTCCACGGAATCGGTATCAATCTCTCTCCTGTGCCAAGCAGACCCCCCGGGGCCAAAATTATGTGTTCGAGACATGCATCCTTGCTCAGCGCTATATCTTCGATCTTTCCGAGGTCCTCTCCTTTCTGAGTGATCACTTTCTTTCCTAGTATTTTGCTGATTCTGTCAGCATGCTCCATGACGGTTGCGTCGCCTGCCTTTAATTGCCCAGTGGATGTCAAAGACTTTTCCTCAGTTTGAGACTGGACGCTGAGAATCTTTCCAGTCGCTTGTTCAGAAGCTAGAACGTTGGTGACAAAGATGGTGGAGATTGCCAGAAACACTACTATGAAGTTTCTAGAAGTATTCACAGGATTGCCCCTTTCATGTCTTCCTGTTAAATCGATAGGCTTGAAGTCATAAAGCTGCAGGCCCGTCGAAAAGATCTAAACACGATTCCAAATAACCACGATTGAGTCCGATGACATTTCAGTTAACCACTGAATTTCGCAACCCTAACGATCCAGCACGATTAAAATGCCGGCTGCTACAGCAAGCAGACCCAGTAAAACATGGACGACCGCATTACCGATCGACAAGGCCTGCATTATGCCTGTCACAATGAGCCAGACACCAAGCAAGAGTATTCCCAGGCTTTTTGTCAGATTCAGGTTCATATTGATCTCCTCCTCTCATGACAACCCGCATTCTACATGTCGCCCGCGCGCCAATCCGCAAGACAACACTGCATGCTACGACCCGTCTGAAAACCAAACCGACGAAGGTCTCAGAATATTTCCGGACACAATATTTATAGATGTTAATTTCTTTCGTGAATACTTTTTGGCTTCTAACGCCATTTCCGGGAATGTGCGCTCACATCTTTTTTGGATTTTTCATTCAAAGGTCGCTATATGGCTCTCCTGCCTTGAATGAGATTAACCACTATAACCACGAGAGCGATTACCAACAGAACGTGAATGATTCCGCCCATGGTGTACGATGTGACCAAACCAAGTAGCCAAAGGACCAACAAGACTATCACTATTGTCCAAAGCATTTTCTCTCCTCCTTATGTAGTTGATGAATCTTTTAACCCTTATATGTCTAACTGCATGTTGTGTGCCAAGTGTGATCGATGGTTAATTTTTCCTATAGAAGTAGTATTATCAATTGCTTATTAGTGGTAAAGAGTTCTAGAATCAGCCGCATGTGTCGATGAACGGGGACCTGGTGTCCGATAAACAGGCCAGCCAATTGTTATCCCAGTCTTCTCAATAAGTTGCAGGTTGACACCATGTCTTAATATCGGTCCACAAATTGCCATTTGTGTGTTATTGAGGGGTTAGGAAGTTTGCGGTGTCTTATATTAAGGCCGAATGCTTTTGAGGAGACCATTCAATTCTGTTGTGATTCTTGTTCGGGCAGATTCAATTAAACGCATGTATTCCGCAAAAAGATCCGCCGAATGGAAGTGTTGATAAGAGGGCCTTAGCACAAGCATCCTATAAATCGTGACAAATCTTTCAAGTTCAGGGGTTCCAGCTAGATACCCGAAGACTCGATCGATCAACTCGCTATTCAGTTGAGCGCCATCTGTGATTGGTTTTTGCTGAGAATGCCCAATCAGCGATGCGCTAGTTTCCACCTGGTAGCGCCTCCTTATATCCCGCTGCATCGTTTCCAAGTCATGAATCTGATCGATGAGCCGATAAACCCGATCATTATCAGGTATCCGCATATCCTGAGGCAGGGCAAAGGCCTGTGTGGTAACGATTGCAGAAATGAACAAGAGCAAGGCGCAAAATTTGGAACAGGTTCTCATTTTTGGCGTCCTAATCCCAGTCGCTCTAATAGAGGAATGCATGGCTCAAGTGACGCTCGATACCCAAAATATTGTGTAGTAACATGATCCGAGCCAAGCAGAGCGTCACAGCAATGAAACGCTTTCAGCCTCCAATGCTGCAAAGCTGCCGTATCGAAATCAGAGTCGAGCACATACCAACCTGCTTTGATTAAGTCATCGATTCGCTCTTCGACGGACATGGGCGTCTCTCCCTATAGATGTATTTGAATGAAGATCACTCGGAAACGCGATGACCCTCCTGACCTAAATTCCCGAATAAACCCAGTCACTGCGCATGGTCCGGCGGACGCAAAAAATGTCTCGAATTGTGATAATGGAGATAGTATAACCCTTGGCCAGGGCCATGCACATTTCATGCCATCCTGGCAACACAGAAACTGGCGCTTGAAAGACCTAGGTTAATCCGCCCGTTGGATATTGTAATTAAGTTTAGCGTAGGTATGGCGTGTTCACATCGGAAGCAAGACGAGAGAAAGTGGTCCTAATAACAGGCCAGCTTAATAGGGATCAATGTATTATTAAGGACTTACGGGAGCAACACATGTCTTAAGGTCGGTCAAGTAGATAGTCTCCTGTCTGATGATCCTGCCCTGTGCCGCCGAATCGTTATTCTGTCGATGGGTATAGTCGATGGCATTACAGGACTACTGTCGCCGCTACTTCGGCTACCGTCTGCGGCCACGAGAGGGCCTATGGAGAAAGAGATCGCAGATGGTCAATCATGAGGCCAACATATGACATGTGAACTGACCTACAGAGGTAGACTCCTGTCCTATAATTCTCCACTGAGGTTTTGAGAATATCGCTCACTCTCATTGGCGCTTTCATTTCCATCATTTTTCATTCTCCTTTTTTTAGCCTTTTGATAGGCGTTGCGGGTCTGTTAATGTCCGGTGAATCGCCGCTGCTAGATCTTGCCAATCCCACATCCACAATCAGGCATGCTAAATTGACCAGAGGCGACCGGCCAAAATGAAATTATTGTGATGAATAATTTGCGCTTGGAACCTGTTACCGGACTAGGTAGACAATCAAAATAATCAATAGGATTGTTCCGATCCCCACTCCGAAGATGCTCATCTTGTGGCCTCCTTGTTTTCATTTGATGTGGGCGGGACTCAGCGGCGTTCTGGTCAGGCGCAATGGCGCGACCGGAGTCCCCTGCAATTGTCATACCCGGTTCGCAGGTCAAAAAAATGTCTTAAACTATCAATCGGTGATTATTATAACCCTTGACACATAAGCCATGCACTTTACGTGCCAAATACATTAAATTATTTATCGGGCATGAAAAAGGTAATGAATTAGGTTGGTTAGCGTAGGCAATGGGGCGGGTTAAGCAAGATTCGGCGGGTGAGCAAGAAAATCCAATGTGTCTTAATAAGAGGCCATCTAATTCTTGGGCTATGTTTTATCAGTAGGTTACAAGGAGCGTGGTGTCCTAATATAAGTCAATCGGGTTGGCCTTTGGGCTGATCCTCATTGACTATGCCGAAACGTTTCATGTATCTATACAGGGAGTCGCGGGCTATGCCTAGAGTTCGGGCGG
Source organism: Desulfomonilaceae bacterium (assembly GCA_050176095.1). Lineage (GTDB taxonomy): Bacteria > Desulfobacterota > Desulfomonilia > Desulfomonilales > Desulfomonilaceae > CAITZA01. The sequence continues at coordinate 2,948 of JBFXII010000154.1, read as the reverse complement.
CGCATCTTTTATTACCTTCGCAGCGTCTAAGGGCCTCCAGGCAGAGCGATTCAATTACCTCGTCGGTCACGTCGTGAAGCGTGCGCTCGTCTGATGGAAATTCCGATACGTGTGACCAGTTGAGCGGAACATCTTTAGCGGAGGGAATCGACAATTTCAATCTTCGGCCGTCCGATAGCATCAGTGACCGTTCCAGAGCGTTCCTCAACTCCCTGACATTGCCGGGCCAATCATACCTGGCAAGGGCTATCACAGAAGCGGGATCGATATACGGGATTATTTTCAGTTGAAGTTGAGCAGCCAGCCTCGACATTAACTCCTCCAGGAGCACGGGAATGTCTTCGTTTCTGTCACGAAGGGGCGGCATGTTTATCCTGAAAACGTTAATTCTATAATAAAGAGCTGCTAGGAAACGGCCTTCCTCCACCTCCTTTTCGAGATTCCTATTGGTTGCCGAAATGATCCGGGCATTTACCTTGAGGCCTTTTTCACCACCGACGCGAAGGAATGACTTTGTGTCCAGAAATGTAAGAAGCTTGGACTGCAGGTTTAGTGGAAGCTCTCCTATTTCGTTGAGCAGCAGAGTGCCCCCTTCCGCCAACTCCAGCAGTCCTCGTTTACGTCCATGCGCCCCAGTGAATGCGCCACGCTCGTGGCCAAAAAGCTCTGACTCGGCCAATTCTCTGGATATGGCCGCACAATTTATTGAAAAGTATGGACCCATAGAACGCTTCGAATGGTCGTGTATCCATCTCGCCAGATAGTCCTTCCCGCTACCGCTTTCGCCAATCAGGAGAACCGTGCCATCACTGGTGGCCGCTGAGCGAGCGTCGGCCATGGTTGCTCTCATGACCGCCGAGGGGTATTTTTCAAAGAGCGCTTTCCGGGTGGATGACACCTTGACTCGGTCAGTCAAATCACGAGAAACCCCGAATACGCCTATAACCTTGCCACTGTTGTCACGGAGGGGCCTGAGAACCGTATTGAGGACAAGCGACGTATCTTTTATGCGTACAGAATGCTCTCTTTCGATAGTCTCTCCCCTGAGTACCCTCTGATCAAGTCCACGAAGCTCTTGCCCGACTTCTTTGCCGTAGATATCCTTGGCCGTTCGTCCAGTGAACTCTGACTCCTTAAGCCCATGAAATATGGCCATTGCAGGGTTCACATCCGTGTATCTGAGCTGATCATCCATAACAAAAATCATGTCTCGAGAGCCTTCAAATAATGCCCGGAAACGTTCTTCGCTGATACGCAAAACCTCCTCAGCATGCTTGCGTTCGGTAATGTCAAGATAGGTTCCAGATATGCGCAACGGCGTGCCGTTTTCATCACGCTCCACGACGGAACCGCGGGCCAAGACCCACTTCCAGCTTCCCAAACCGGGCTTGACACGGAATTCGGCCTCGTAAGAAGATCTACGCCCTTCTATATGTTCATTCCAAATCTCAGAAACCCGAGGCCAATCTTCCGGATGAGTTAGACTCTCTATCCAGGGGAAAGTTGTCTGAAGCTCCTCTACCGAAACTCCCAGAATTTCGGCAACACGTTCGTCCAAAAAAGCCTCTCCCACCTGAATGTTAAAGTCCCACGACCCGAGGCCCGCCCCGGTCAATACCAGATGGAGCCTCTGCTCGCTCAGCTTCAGAGCCCTTTGCGCCACTTCCCGCTCTTCAATTTCCTGTTCAAGCTTCTCCTTAATAGTCAATAACCCGGATGTGCGTTCTTTTAGCTTGAGTTCGAGTTCATCATGGGATCTTCTCAACTTCTCTCTCGCTAACACTAACTCCGAGATGTCCGACAATGCTGTCCAGAATTGCGTGGCTTCCCCGTCAGGGTTTCTGACTGCAAAACTTTGTAGTTGAACGTGGAGCCAGACGCCTTGCGATTTCAGCATTCTGAGTTCGCAAATTTGTCGGGTTTGAGTTTCCAAGACAAGTTTTCTGTGAAGATAGAATGTATCCTGGTCATCCTTATGAATGAATCTCGTCAACTTCTTGTTAATAAGGGACAGTTTCTCAATGCCCAGCAGGGACGCCCCCGTGATGTTGGCTTCTAGAATGCGAGAATTCATATCTAGTGTAAAATATCCTATAGGCGAGAAATCATAGAGGTCTCGATATCGGTCCCTCGAAAGCTCCAACTCCAGGTGAGTCCTTCTCAGTTCCTCATTCTGAATCTCAAGTTCAACCTGATGGACATGTAACTCGTGGATTATCGATTCAGGTTGTTTATCTTTGAGTTCCTGTATCCCATTGGGAGATTTGTTTATTATGTTTTCCGCGAAACTCCTCAAGGCGCCTTCGCTGTCCATTTCGTCAACCATGGGGCCCCTGCAAAAATAGATCAAACTTTTTCGGGTAATATGTTCGATTGAAGATAGTATACCAGTCACGGATAAGCGTCAGAATGCCAATCGGTATTCAACCGCGCCCTCTTGCATTTACGCCCTCGCTGCAGAAATGCCTCCGTAAAATTGAATTACCTATGACGTAATAATGCCAATGGACATGTTCGGAACTGAGAGCTTGCACCGTTTTCGGGGTCATTAGCAGGTATCACGGTTTCCAATAGGGGCTGAACACACCTGTGTAACAGGCTAGCTATCGAACATCATTACAGCAAGTTCGTACTCTCACGGTTAAGACAGGGGTTCAATCCCCCTTGAAACCACCTAAAGGAGCACGGTTTAGCCCCAGTGTCTTAAAAACCCCTAATTTACATTCTGCCTAAATTTTTCAAAAGTGTCAAGGTCAGTCTAGTTCATTGGGGATAGACATTGTTGCTGAGCGACGAAGTTCTTGGAACTTATCAGGGCTGAAATGCCGACAGATGAGTATCAGCTCCATCATGTCTCTTGAATGAATATAGCCTTTAGGCAGTTTGATATATTATAGCCATTCTCTGAAGTTCTGTCGGAATGGCGCAGGTTTTTGTGTTTTCGTCTT
>JBFXII010000153.1:0-7174 GCA_050176095.1 Desulfomonilaceae bacterium | reverse complement strand
CATGCATGCAGAACCCTGTCAAGCACAAAGACCTAACGGGGCACTACATTCCAGCCCCTCACCCCACCCCCAAATATTCCAACATCTTATATGGATAAATCCCAGAAAAGTGTCAAAGTCAGGACAAAATCACAAATCGATCAAAAAGTCGCGTTTTTTTTCGCGATCATTTTCGAGAACCGCTATAAATTCCCTGTCAAGGTTAATTGAACAAAGAGAAATCTCCAAAATTCCGTTGGATTTATCCATCGCGTGTGATGCGTTTATACAAAGATTTATAAGTATCTGATGTATTTGTGTTGGATCACCATTAACACGAGGAAGATTGGGTTGAATATTTTGTTTTATTTTCGATATTTGGAGGAATAGAAGCCCTCAAGAATTTAATGCTTTCCTTAATAACAGGGCTAATATCAAGAGGTTGTCGCTCAGGCTTGTCATGACGACTAAAGGCGAGTATCTGCTGCACCATGTCTCTGGCCCTATTAGCCGCCTCAAGGACTCTACTAAGGTATGAACTTAAACGATCGTCATTTGTTGTAGTCTGAATCGCCAATTCAGTGTTGCCGGTAATTGCAAAAAGAATGTTGTTAAAATCATGGGCTATTCCACCCGCCAAAGTACCTATGGCCTCCCTCTTTTGCGACTGAATAAGTTGCCTTTGCAGGTCGATCTCTTTGGTTACGTCACGAGAAACTCTTACATAATTGATGATGTTTCCCGCAGAGTCCTTGACAGGAGATATTGAGGCTTCCTCCTGAATCAAGGAGCCGTCTTTTTTCCTATTAATTAACACCCCATGCCATGCTGAGCCATTAGTTATGGAACCCCATAACTGCTGGTAAAAGGCATTGTCATGTTTACCACTTTTCAGAATTCTCGGATTTTTACCTAGAACTTCTTTGGATGTATAGCCGGTAGTCTTTTCAAAAGCGGGGTTGACGTATTGTATGTTCCCTCGTGGATCTGTCACAACAACACTTCCCGCGCTGTATTCTATGGCTGTAAACAACCGTTTGTAATTTTCTTCGGACCGTTTTTGCTCTGTAATGTCAGTTTGCGAAGCTACATAACATAGCAGGTTACCGTGTTCATCTTTAACCTCATTAATCGTAATCAAGGCTTCAAAAGTGGTCCCATCTTTTCTTAATGCCGTGATAGCCCCTGAAAAGTAACCTTTCTCAATAATCTCTGATTGGGCTTTCTGGAACTTCAATTTATCCTTAAAAAGATCCGATATATGGACACCATTGATATCTTGAGCTGATTCGTAACCCCACATTTTCCAGGACGATTCATTCGAATAAATAACCATGCCATCAGGACTAACCATACGAATCCCGTTGATCGATGTTTCAATAGCTCTACTACGTATCCGTAGAGCTTCTTCTGATCGCCTCTTGTCTATCACTTCGCTAATGTGACTACTTATAGACTCAATCAGATGCCTTTCCTGTTCAAGAAACCCTACATCCTCACCCTTAAGTTGATCCTGCAACAGACCAACCTCAAGAAAACCAATTATTTGACCATTAACAATTATCGGTTCGGATTGTATTAGAACGCGTCTCAGTTGATTGACGGTTTTGTATTCTTGCCCTTCGATAATTATTCTGGCGCATGTGGCTTCGGGAAATTGCATGCCAGAGGGAATCAAATCGATGACCCCTGAAAGAATTTCATTCAAGGACAATTCAGAGGTTTGTGTAAGTTTGTAGACGCGATAAAGGCAGGTTGCTTCCTTAACTCGTTCGGCCAAATCTCGGGATTTTTCTATTAATTCCCTCTCAATCTTTTTTCGATCATTAATGTCATTCATGAAACATAGGAGGACCTGCTTGTCTTCCCACTTCACAACTGATGTGTGAACCTCCACCCATTTCAATGAGCTGTCTTTGCAAATAAAACGAAATTCAAAATTATGTGGACCCATCGAACTTGGTTCAAAGATTTTGAACGATTCCTTTACGACTTCCCGATCATCTGGACAAACAAGGGTCATCACATCCGGGATCTTCGAAAATTCTTCGATGGAATAACCTGTAAAATAAGAACTCGCCGGATTTGCGAAAACAATCTTAGAGTTGTCAACGGCAATTATTGATTCGGTAGCATTCTCAATAATCTCTAATAATTTCAAGTCTGAACGTGCGACAGATTCCACTGTTTCAAGTCGACGCAGTTTCTCTAGTTCATCTACTCGGTCTCTCAAATACCGAATTTCTGCAAGAAGCTGATCGGAATTTTTCTCCTGATCCAACATTTTCTGGAACAAATCCAAATTCTCGTTATCGACAATTCTCTGAAAACTGATGAGGAATCACAACATTTACAAGATTCTTTCAGAAACGTTTTGAGACTTACTATTTAACAACTTATCAACAAGAACCCCACCTGCTATTCTGATAATTCTGTAAAAAACCCGATTCTTGCAAAAATCAGTCGACCATTAATTTCGGACCAGGTTCATTCAATTACATCCCCGATACGTAACTCGAAGAACAAAATTTCACCGCAAACTCACACAAAATTTAAAGCTTGTCAAATCGTTTTGCTCACACTGAATATTGTTAAATTCCTGGTTTACCGACTCAAGGAGAAGTTCTCTTACTTATTTTCAGCTTTGAGTTTTCTATACTAACCGAAGATCATTTCTAGCCTTTTTAGTATTTCATTATTATTGTTGGTATTTGATTCGGGATACTGTATGTTCAGAATTATAACCACAGACCAGCTAATAATTCACTTGCCCATGGCATGATCAACAGGCTCGGTTAACATTGACTGTCATGATCAATATAATTTTTGAAATTTCATGCGCTGTCACTTGTTTCTTCATTGCTCTTTATCTTCGGGCTTCTTTCAGGAAACACAACATTGTAAATAATTCCGGACGCAGTCTTATTATCTGGGGCTTTCTCCTTATGGCCCTGGGAGCGCTTGTAGACACCACCGACAATTTTTCCGACCTCAGCAATTTTGAGATCATTGGCCAGACCAGCACACAGGCAATCTTTGAAGGCCTTTTTTATTTAGCCGGCATGGGCTTTCTGGCCGTTGGATTCCTCAAGTGGATTCCGGAAATCAAGAAATCACGAGTTCTAAATGATGAGCTTTCTGAAAGGGAAAAGAGGTTCCGTACGCTTGTTGAAACCATGACCGAGGGTTTGATTGGCACCGATAAGGCTGGCAACATAACTTACGTAAATGAACGCATGGAAAAGATGTTAGGTCAATCACGCGATCACTGGATAGGCCGGAAATACCTTGAGGTGTCCGATGACACATTTGATAAAACCCTGGAATTGAACAGCTATGAGACCATTATACGCTCCAATGACGGGACGGTAATACCCGTGCTAATGTCTCAGAAAACCATTGTGAATGAACTGGGGAACTACGAAGGAGATATTAGGGTTTTCACCGATATCACCGAGATCAAGGCGGTTCAAAACGCATTAACCATAAGCGAAGAGCTTCACAGGGCAATTTTTGAAAACCTTTCGGTGGGAATAGGTCTGTTAGACGTTGAGGCGAACTGGATCCGAATTAATAAGACAGGAGAACAATTACTCGGATTTTCTGAAAATGAACTGATTGGCGCATCGTACTTCGACATAGTTCCAGATCGATATATAAGTGGATCGCGCAAAAATATTCAAAGGATCTTGTCCGGAGAAGCTGATCAGCTAAGGGTGGAAAGAGAATACATCCGGAGAGATAACTCCACCATGGTTGGGGACATATCTGTTTCGGCAATTCGTGACTCCGCCGGCCAACCTCTCTATGTATTGGTCGTCATCACAGATATCACTCAACGGACACAAGCCCTGGAAAGACTGGAATTTGAGCGTAAACAGCTCCTGTCAGTATTTGATAGTTTGTCGGCCATCGTCAATGTAGTCGATCTTGAAACTTATGAAGTACTTTATGTAAATCGCCTTACACGCGAATTGATCCAGGAAATCCAGCCCGAAACAAAATGTTACGAAGCCTTTCACAGATTGCCTGCTCCTTGTGATTTCTGCGCTAAGGACAAGCTTGTTAATGAGGGTAAAACGCTCTGTACGTCTGAATACTATAGTCCGTACCTCCAGAAGCATTTTTATTCAACGAACCGAATGATTGTTTGGCCAGACGGAAGACGAGTCAAACTGGCTTTCGATATTGACATCACCGAAATGAAAATGGCTCGAGAATCGCTCGCCGCAAGCGAAGAGCGTTACAGAAAACTAGTAGATCTCTCTCCGGACGGCATCCTTCTTCACGACGGGACCCTAGTCGTTATGACCAATCCTGCTGCGGCCAAAATTTTAGGCGCAAATTCGCCGGGTAACCTCATAGGTCAAAAAGTTTTGGATTTGGTTCATCCAGATTATAAGCATCCAATTAGTCAAAGAATTTCTCGTGCAATCGGACAAGACAGACTGCAGCCAATGGTAGAGGAAAAGTTCAAGCGACTTGATGGCAGCTACGTAGATGTCGAAGCCTCGGCTGTGCCTATAAGAATCGGAGAAAAATCCTTAGTTCAGGTCATCTTTAGGGATATATCAGATCGCCTTGCGGCTCAACAATCCCTAAAAAGACTTGCTACCGCAGTCGAACAGTCTGTGGAAGCAATAGAAATCACCGATTGTGACGGCGTGATTGAATACGTGAATCCAGCCTTTGAAAAAACCTCCGGGTATTCATTGGAGGAAATCATCGGTCGGAAATGCAACATACTAAAAAGTGGAGTTCAGGATGAAGTATTTTACAGGAACCTCTGGAAAACTGTCCTAAAAGGTTCAGTATGGAAAGGACGGCTAGTCAATAAGAGAAAAGACGGTAGCCTGTTTCATGAAGAGGCTACCATATCGCCCGTTAGATCCCAAGATGGTAAAATTACTAATTTTGTCGCCGTTAAGCGAGATATAACAGAAGAAATTGAAATGCAGCGACAATTGATCCAATCACAAAAAATGCAAGCCGTGGGAACTCTGGCCGGAGGCATCGCTCACGACTTCAACAATCTGTTGCAGATTACTCTAGGTTACTCTGAAGTGTTACTCAATAGAATGACAGAAAAGGATTCTGGATATCAGGAATTGTCCAGAATCGCCCAAGCCTCACAGAGAGGAGCGGATCTTGTTAAAAGGCTACTGACCTTTAGCCGTAAAATAGAACCCAGAAAAAAACCTGTGAATATCAACGATATAATTAGCCAGACAAGTCAATTGCTCGAACGCACCATACCAAAAATGATAAATGTCAAACTTTTGTTAGCTCCTGATTTGCATACCGTCAACGCGGATCCCGTTCAAATCGAACAGGTAATCATGAATCTGGCAATCAACTCCAGAGACGCTATGACAGATGGAGGCGATTTGATAATCGAAACCTCAAATGTTATTTTTAAACAGGGGCATTTATTTGATGAGGATCTTTTCGATGGAGAATACATATTGATAAAGGTTTCAGATACCGGATCCGGAATGGAACCGGAAATCATTGAACATATCTATGAACCTTTCTTCACAACAAAAGAGGTTGGTAAAGGTTCAGGATTGGGCTTACCAACAGTATTCGGCATCGTCAAACAACACGGGGGAGCTATACTCTGCGATAGCCGCAAAGACGAAGGAACAACATTTAGAATTTACCTTCCAGCCTTAGACTACAGGATTCCCAACGACGACCACTCTGATCAATTCGAAATCCAATCAGAAGGTACCGAGACCATTCTGATTGTCGATGATGAAGATTTTGTCCGTGAACTCGCTGGAGATGTCCTCGAAAGAGCCGGTTACAACGTGCTGTTTGCTTCTAATGGACGGGAAGCTTTGGAAATTCTAAGGCTAAAATCAAATGAAATAGATCTGGTACTGTTGGACCTGATAATGCCTGGAATGAGTGGTAAAAACGTCCTTAAGGAAATCAAGAATCTGTACAGCGATATGAACGTGATTGTCGCCAGCGGGTACTCTTCAGGGGAGTCAGAGGATTTAGTCCTATCTCTCGGAGCAATTGCGTTTGTTAATAAGCCCTATGAGAACAGACACCTTCTAAAAAAAATCAGGCAAGCCATAGATCTTCAGAAAAACGACAACTGACAACGCATTGCCCGCTCGTGGCATCGATCTCGCTCATCAACTTGCTTGCTCATTCACAAAATACCTGAAACCTTTTGCTTCAACACGCATCTCAATGGTCAGGATGAAAATAAACAGAGAGGAAATAGCCGTGAAAAAAATAGCTGATATAGTTGCGGACAGGGATATAGCAATGATGCTGGACTGGGATCTGCATCCATTCGAAGCTGTTACGAGATATTTGGAGTGGGGCACCAACTGGTCTAGAGGTCTAAACCATGCCAAATCCTGTAACGAAGAAAGCGCATATTTCAAGATTGATGCGGTTTCAGCTCCACCTAAGCTTCTATTGGTCAAGCAAAGTCATCACGACTATGAGGTGTTGTATCAAGTGGACGCGCCCCAGGAACTGATTGATGAATCCGTAAGAGAATTTGCATGTAAAAACAAGGCGTGTGGTTTGTCTGAGGGATTACGTTCCTGGCTAAAAGCTGAAGCATACAAGAAGTCTGATTCTGTATAGTTCATTTATAAGCCCGTGGTGAAAAGCAATGCAGACCACACGGGCTCAATTATCTACAAAAGAGGAGCGCTGTCGGGCTCCTTTTTTAATGTGGCCCAAAGCCTTGGAAATTCAAGTTCCAACAAGAAACTGGAGCGCAAAATGGAATGTCACTGCAAGGATCATTTGCCCGGAAGTTGGCATTCGCACGATGACTGCGATTGTCACAAAAACGATCATCCGACCTATTCTTTTGTAATAACCAAGGTCATGGAACAGGATCCAGGCTCCAGAACCGTTTTCATATCAAGCTCTTTCATGGAAAAACTCCAATTGGAGGATGGGGATCCGGTTGAAATTGTTGACGCTGGTGGTTGTATAGCGCAGGCCAAGCCACACCCTAACGCCTGGATAGACACTAGAATGGTGTCCTTGGACAAAATGACCATGGACGAGAACAAATTTCAGTTATATTCACAAGTTAAAATCAGGAAAGCAGTATGCCCCGAAAGCGAACTCGTAACATTGGTGGCTCCTCCGGGCTGTCAGTTAAGCAGACCGCAACTCAGTGGCATGCTTGAAAAACTTAGCGGAGCTGTTC
>JBFXII010000152.1:0-7181 GCA_050176095.1 Desulfomonilaceae bacterium | reverse complement strand
ACGCTCTTCCGATCTTATAGACGCCAACGCGACCCTTAGCCAAGCTGTGCACCAGCTTATAATGAGCCGTTGTCAGGCTCTTATAGTGTCCTCTCAGGGCGATTACATCGGCCTGTTAAGACTGGTCGACGTTTTTGATGAAGTAGCGGCGCAAATGAAAGCCTGCCAGATCTGAAATTAAGGAATTTCTGTCGTGATATACGGAGGATTTTCGCGATGAGCGCTCAAAGTATGACTGCCTCACAAGGCATAAAGATAAATTGGACAAGACTTATAGCGATGTTAACGGGCCTCGGCCTCTTTCTCCTGGTTTATTTTTCACCACCATGGCCCGACGCCGTTGATCCTGTCGGCAAACATTTCCCCTTAACACCGGAAGGGAAAGGCGCTGTAGCCCTCTTTTTAATGGCTGGAATATGGTGGGTTTTTGAAGTTGTTCCTATCGGCGTCACGAGCCTGCTCATCGGAGTAATGCAGGCCCTGTTCATGATCCGACCTGCAAAGGTCGCCTTCAAGGATTTTATGGACCCTTCTGTCCTGTTTATTTTCGCCTCATTAGTCATAGGCATGGTTTTTACAAAAACAGGCCTTACCAAACGTATGGCCTACAAGATGCTCAATATAATAGGCGAGAAAACAAGCGCCATATATCTGGGTATTTTCATTCTCATCACCGTCCTTACGCTGATCATGGCTCATACCGCCGTAGCGGCCACCATGTATCCACTGTTACTAGCGATATACAGCCTGTACGGAGAAGGCGACAAGCCGACCAAATTCGGAAAGGGCCTTTTCATAGGCATGGCCTATGTATGTGGCGCCGGCAGCATAATCACCCTGCTCGGATCAGCCAGGTCTATAGTCGCCTTAGGTTTCTTCAAGGAAATGGTCGGAGTTGACACGCCTTTTTACGAACTTACCCTTTACATGCTGCCTGTCGGAGTCTTGATGGTCATACTCCTCTGGGTCTTTTTCATGATCTTCCTGAAGCCGGAAAAGGCCGTAATACCGGGACTTAGAGAACGTGTCCAGGAACTCAGCGCAAACTTGGGACCCATCACAAGAAAAGAGATAATGGCTCTCCTAATAATATTTGGAGCTATAGTGACCATGTCGCTTCAGGTTATGATCCCCGCTCTCCAAAAACTGGACAAGACGGCCATCATCCTCATCTCAACCATTCTGTTCTTTGTGGTCAAGATATTGGATATCGAAGACCTCGAACTGATCCCCTGGAACATCGTGCTTTTATTCTCCGGAGCGATGAGCATCGGCTTCTGCCTGTGGGAAACGGAAGCCGCCAAGTGGATGGCCGTAAACTGGCTTGCCATGTTTCAAGAATCACACTGGCTGTTGTTCGTCCTTAGCATTGCGTTCTTCGTGATGATCATGACCAACTTCATCATGAACGTTGCGGCCATAGCTATATCGCTTCCCGTAGCGCTGGTTATAGCCGGTTACCTGGGCGTCTCGTCCTACGTCGTAATGTATGCGGCTCTTGTTACAGCAGGAATGCCATTTTTACTTCTTGTCGGAGCAGCGCCGAACGCCATTGCCTATGACTCCAAGCAGTTCTCTAGTGGAGAATTCCTGATGTACGGCATACCGGCCAGCATAATACTTATGGCTGTAGTGGCCCTGGCCATATTGGTCATCTGGCCCTTACTCGGCATGCCGATCACCGTACCCAGAACCATGTAACCGGTTACTTGCATTATGTAAAAGCACATTCACGGAGAATAACGCAATGAAACGTTTTATCATAATCGTATCGGCTTTTTGCGCAATGTTCGCACTGTTTGCCGGGACATCCTGGGCCGGAGCCAAATCCCAGAATCCCAACACATTCGTTATTGAAGGCAAGGTTATCGACGCCACAGGACATCCCGTTGATGACGCCAAACTCCTGCCTTACCTGAATGGAAAAGCTTACATCCCGGATACTGGGAAAGCTCATGCGGAACACGAGTTCAGCACTTCCAAAAACGGACTCTTTCAGATCGAGTTGCCGGTGACCAAGGAACTAATGGACAAGGCTACCTGGAGTTTAAAAGTCACACGCTCGAGTTTCAGGCCTTCTGAACTTATCCCCCTAAAAAAGATACACGACGAAGGAGTGGACGAAAAAGGAACTCAGCGCTGGGTTTCCAGCATGAACGTAACCCTCGACAGAATAAGAGGAACTGCTTTCTGGATCGCTTTGGTAGTATTCATAGCAGTCTATGTCTTGATAGCGTTTGAAGTCTTGCATCGAACATTGGCTGCCACTCTTGGAGCAGCAACTCTTCTTATTATAACTCATACTCTGGGCACTTTCGACGACGCCTTCAAACTCCTGACGTGGGAACAGGCCCTTTTAACCGTGGACTGGAACGTTGTCTTCCTGCTAATGGGCATGATGATCATAGTTGGAGTGTTGAAGTTATCCGGCGTGTTCCAATGGCTTGCTTACAAATCTTTCCAGGTGGCAAAGGGTAAAATATACCTCCTTTCTTGCGCCTTGTGTATTGTAACTGCCGTAACCAGCGCATTTCTGGACAATGTAACCACAATGCTACTGCTTACACCTGTCACCATGGAAATCGCCATGGTCCTGGGTGTTTCCCCATTCGTATTTTTAATGCCTGAAATTCTTGCCTCCAACTTCGGTGGCACAGCCACATTGATCGGCGATCCGCCCAACATAATGATCGGCTCTTATGCAGGAATCACATTTAACGATTTCGTGTTAAATCTCACACCGGTAGTTGTGTTGGTTTTGATTGCGCAGCTCATTTACAACAAGCTCCTTTACGGGAAGGTATATCACAAGGCCAAAGTGGATGAGGTTCCTAAGCTATTGTCATTTCTAAAAGAAAAATACAAGATAACTGACAAGCGAATACTCACTGTAGGTGGCGCCGTCCTCTTGGGTGTGATTGCCCTGTTCATTCTCCACGGCAAATTCCACATGGAAGTAAGTGTAGCCGCGATCTTCGGAGCCGGCTTGATAATACTGCTAACCAGGACCGATATTGTGGAACTCCTCGAAAAGGAAGTCGAATGGCCCTCATTAGTTTTCTTCATTATGTTGTTCATTGTTGTCGGCGCTGCTGAGCAAACTGGAATACTTCAGTCCATAGCCGACTGGATACTCGGGGTATGCCAGGGCAACTTGACAGTCGCAATCCTCATAATTCTATGGGTGTCTGGAATTGCTTCAGCAATTGTCGATAACATTCCTTACACCGCCACCATGCTACCTATTGTGGCCTTCCTCAACACCACCATACCTGGAGCAGAATCAGGAGTCCTGTGGTGGTCACTTGCGTTAGGAGCCTGTTTCGGCGGAAACGGCACAATTATAGGCGCATCAGCAAATGTTGTCACAACCGGAATAGCCGAAAAAGCAGGACATAAGATATCTTTCGGCTCCTTTTGCGCCCAGGCCGCTCCTATTACGTTAATCAGCCTGGCGATCTCATCGGTATTCCTGCTGATAAGATATTAGGCGGTTTTTTTGACGAGATTAGCTTTAGCTGAGGTTGTCTCCTCAGTCCAAAAACACAAGCTGTCATGTGAAGCCTTCATCTCCAAAGACGAAGGCCTCATGATGACTCAACACCAAGACACAGACATCACGTCGAGGAGAGAAAATATGACGACATCAAGAGTTCTCTTGGTCGATGACGAGGCCCCATTCATAGATACTTTGTCCAAACGTCTTGTAAAGCGTGGACTGACAGTTTCAACTGCTAACAGTGGTCAGGAGGCTTTGCAAAAACTCGGTTCAGGCGAGGCTATCGACGTAGTAGTGCTTGACGTCAAGATGCCTGGGATGGACGGTATCGAAACACTCAAGGCAATCAAGAACGCCAATCCACTGATTGAAGTGATAATGCTCACAGGCCACGCCACCGTCGGTTCAGCCATCGACGGAATGAAGCTCGGAGCCTTGGATTACCTCATGAAGCCGTGTGACCTGGATCTGCTTATGGCCAAGGTTCAGGAAGCCACAATGAAAAAACTGAAACATGAGGAACGCATAAACGAGGCTCGAGCCCTGCAAATAGCTCTTCGTAGGGGTGACTGAGCTGAGGCTTCAGAATGGCCCCTTCTAAACAGCCCAACAAAGCTCCTTTTGAATCTCAGGAAACAAATTGCCTGAGCTTGAAGGAGCTTTGGGGCATTTTTAGGGGAGAACGGGACAAGTTTCTAATTTCATTCAGATCTCTTAATTGAGGTGTCGATGTTTCCGCTAATTAAAAGTTGTGTTCAGAAAGGAACACGAATCCTTGGCTATGTCGCCATGGTATTAATTTTCCCGATGATGTTCTTAACATCGGCTGACGCTATTCGACGGGACATCTGGTCAAAACCCATTCCGGGATCATTCGAGATGTCCAGCTACATATTGGCTATATTTATACTGCTTGGCATTGCCTATGCTCACCAGATGAAGGATCACGTTCGAGTGACAATTTTTATCGATCGTCTTCCAGTCAAACTGAATATTGCCATAAGTATTTTTACCACGTCTCTTAGCCTGTTCATCATAGGGGTGATGGCATACCAGGGCTGGGTCCTGACGGAAGAGACCGTCGCCGTCTCGGACATGTTGCGCATCCCACAATGGCCGTTTCGGTTACTTGTTTTTGTGGGTGGCGCATTCCTGTTTTTGGAGCTGCTCATTGATCTTGCGGACTACATGGCGAGGTTGTTCAAATGAATATTGATCCCGTTATTGTAGGTGCAATAGGATCAGCGGCTGTGTTTGCCCTCATATTTCTTGGAATGCACATAGCATTTGCCATGATGTTTGTCGGATGCGTTGGCTTAACCATCCTGACATCTTTTGAAGCGGCCATACCGGTTACTGCCAGCACCATGTGGGAGGTTGCCTCCTTCTACCCCTATACCGTCATACCTCTTTTCATAGTTATGGGCTCCCTTGCCGGTAGCTCCGGGATGACCACCGAGCTCTATTCTTCCTTTGACAAATGGACCCGACGCGTTCCCGGCGGTTTGGCAGTCGCCACCATAGGGGCTTGCGGCGCTTTTGCCGCCGTTTCAGGTTCTTCAGTAGCCACCGCCGCTACTATGGCCACTGTGGCGCTCCCCGAAATGGACCGCTTCAAGTACGACCCAAAATTATCCACCGGAAGTGTAGCGGCAGGCGGAACCCTCGGATTTCTCATACCGCCAAGTATCGGATTCGTCGTCTACGGAATGCTCACAGAGCAATCAATCGGCAAGCTATTAATATCCGGAATATTCCCGGGTTTGCTGCTTGCTTCAGCCTATATACTGGTTGTTATCCTATGGGTAAGAAAATATCCCCGGGCCGCGCCGGTAAATCCCGAACCCGTTAGCTGGAAGGACAAAATCACCGCAATAAAAGGCGTAAAAGAGCCTTTATTCCTGTTTCTTTTTGTAATTGGTGGAATCTATTCCGGTTTCTTCACCCCTGATGAAGCTGGAGCAGTCGGCGCTACATTGCTCGTCATAGTCGCCATACTGAAAAAGAAGCTCACCTGGATAGGGCTTTCAAAAGCAATGGGAGAATCTCTTCGAATTTCGGCCATGGTCTTGATGCTGGTGGCCGGAGCGAACGTCTTCAGCTATTTTATGGCGCTTTCGACAATTCCGGTCAAAACCGCCAGTTGGGTCATAAGCCTCAACGTCTCCCCCTATTTGGTTCACTCACTGATTTTGTTCATTTACTTGATACTTGGCTGCTTCATCGACGCCATATCCATGATGGTGCTAACCCTGCCGGTTGTCTTCCCGATTATACTTGCTCTACATTTTGATCCCATATGGTTCGGGGTCATCGCAGTCCTGATGATGGAAGCCGGCCTGATAACTCCACCGATGGGGCTAAACCTTTTCACTGTGGCAGGATCCGCTAAAGGCGTCAGTCTCGAAACTGTAATCAAAGGAGCTGCCCCTTTCCTCATCGCAATAATTGTGGTCGCAGTGATCCTCACTATTTTCCCGGACATCGCCCTGTATCTGCCAAATATGATGAGGAAATGAACATGAAAAGCTGCTATTTCTAAAAAAGGTGTAGCCATACAAAGCCCAAATTAAATAATATGCTTTTAAGAAGCATTTTGTTTAAGCTCCCCAAAGGGATCATTCCAAGACAGGAGAACAAGATGAAGGCAAAAAAGACGATCGTATGGTCATTGAAAATTTTTCTGGTTTCATTCTCCTTATTGATGTTCAGCTTGACGTCCGCCGACGCCAAAACGGTTGAGCTTAATTATTCGATCTTCTTTCCTGCCACTCATGGACACACTTTGCTGGCGACTGAGTGGGCGAAAGAAATCGAAAAAAAGACAAACGGTGAAGTCAAAATAAACATTTTCCCTGGCGCCACACTGACCCCTGCCGATCAGACATACGACGGCGTAGTGAAAGGAATAGCCGACATAGGAATGTCGGTCCTTAGCTATACCAAAGGGAAATTCCCCCTATGCGAGGTAATCGATTTACCGCTCGGTTACAAAAACGGTTTGCAGGCGACGAGGTTGACCAACGCTTTTTACAAGAAGTTCCAGCCCGCCGAGCTATCTTCCGTCAAAATAATGTACCTCCATGCTCACGGACCCGGTATCTTCCATACAAAAAAACCTGTTAAGAACATGGAAGAACTGAAGGGCATGAAATTAAGATGCTCAGGCACCAGCGCTCGTGTAGTCTCAGCCCTCGGCGCTACACCCGTCGCCATGCCCCAAAATGAAACTTATGACGCATTACAGAAAGGCGTAGTCGATGGGGTAGTCTCGCCTATCGAAACATTAAAGGGCTGGAAATTCGCTGAAGTAATAAAATCCTCCACGGAGAATTTCGGATCAGCATATACCTTAGGCTTTTTCGTGGCCATGAACAAAAAGAAATGGGACTCTCTGCCAAAAGAGACTCAGCAAATCATTGAACAAATAAATGATGAGTGGATAGACAAGACTGGGAAGGCATGGGATGATTTTGATAAAATAGGCAAAGAATTCTCAATCGCCCAGGGAAATGAGGTTATCACCCTTTCCAATGAAGAGGATCAAAAATGGGCTCAGGCCGTAAAGCCCGTTCTAAAAGATTTTGTTGATGCCACAAAACAAAAGGGCCTTTCCGGAGAGGAAGCCCTGACGTTCTGCCTGGAATGGCTCAAGAACAACCCTTGATCCATTTTTAGCCTC
>JBFXII010000151.1:0-7213 GCA_050176095.1 Desulfomonilaceae bacterium | reverse complement strand
AGTTCCTCAAGGAAAATGGTATCAAATTACTCAGAGTGCGACATCATGGAAACTTGGCCCGAATAGTCACAAACGATTTCGGACAACGCCTTCTAATCAACGACGTCTATCTGAAACAGGAAGTGACAAAATATTTCCAAGGCCTTGGTTTTCAGCATGTGACTGTGGATCTTGAAGAATACGGGCATGGAGCCTAACTCTTGCGCGATATGTCGTCGCTACTTGCAAAATGTCCTGAAATTAAAAAAATTTAACCGATTCCTGCTGAGTAAGGCCCCCAAAAAAACAAAAACCCGGCATCTGCCAGGTTTTTGAGCTTGCGGTAATATAAACCAATTAGAATGAGTTAAGAGCTACTTTGCCCAAGCCAGCGCCTCTTCCGGCGTTAGGTCCACCAAATCCTCTCTTGCCACATCCACCGAAACCAAAACCGCCAGGGCCCATTTTTTCCTTCTGCTCAGGGGTTAACAATGATCTAAACTTTGTGCCCATCGCCCTACCTTCCGTTCTCATCTTGTCCTGAATGGCCCACATTTCTTCTCTCTTCTTCTGAAGGGCTGACTCATCTAGAGGCTTTTTGGAGGCTAATTCCAGCATTTCAATTCTCTTTTGAGCCTTTTCTGATCTGAGGGCTTCCTGTTTCTTGAGAAATTCTGTTCGCAGAGCATTAATTTGATCTTTTTGCTCCGCAGTTAACCCCAATTTTTCAATTGCCGGACACGCTCCCTGGCCAAATCCACAGCCGCCCATTCCGCAACCGCCAAAACCACCGCCAGGCCCCCAGGCAAATACCGTAGTAGCTCCCACCAGCGCCATCACCGCAACCACGCCAACGATCATCTTCGAAAAACTCATTTGTATGTCTCCTTTTCTTTACTGGACTACTCGTCCTTTATCGTCTCTGATATGTATTACCCACAGACTCGACAAAACTCGCGCTAAATTTCTTATTTGCTGAAAAATGTTATTGATGTGAAAACTTGGAGGAAGGAAATAACAGCGGATTTAAGTACTTAGAAAATTTTACTACCTATTGGGCTTTTGGAGAATTGTCTTGCTCAACATCTTGTTCAAACGCGCAACCCTTTCCCATGCGGCCTTTGAAGCGCATTCCAGGCCCCATACAGGATCTGTTTTTGACATATTGAACCAGAGCTCCTCTTTTATCCTCCGGTAGTTGAATGAGCGCATTACTTAATCGGCCCAAGACTTCTCTCTCTAACTTTTCCCTAAGAATCATGAGCTCCCTTAACTTTTCTTCGGCCTGAGAAATATCACCAGGAGTTTTTGCGATCTGATCAATTAATTCAGCCTGTTTCTCCCTTAACAGTCTTCGCGTTTCTCTGATTCTGGATCTAGATTGATCATTCCACGTCTGAGAGATTTTCTTATGATCGGCCTCATCAAGTATCGGACAGTCCGCTACCGGAGCGAATACTCTAGACCTATCAACCCAGTAGTACCAGCCAACAATAGCCGCTACCGTCAAATTCAACAGCAAAGAAAAAACAAACAATCCAATTAACAAAACTCGTTTCATTGAGCTTGCCCTTCCTGTCCAATATCTACAAAGATATCAGATAAATATTCCGTGCCATTAGGTATCATAAGCTCCAGAGCCGATTCCGAATTCTGATCGAGCAGGTTTTGCACAAGAGTTTTGCCAGCCAGATTACCTACTCCAACTGCAAGCAATGCGACCATAGCGTATACTGGGACACTCCTCCAGAACGTAGGCCTGCTTTCAATCGTGGAGCCTTTGGTCTTATTGGTAATCTTTTCTTTTACCCTCTGTGCAAGGGCCGTGTTTGGCAAAACGAATGTGGCCGAGCTCAGAACTTGATTTATATCTTTGGATCTTTCATAAAATTCCGAGCAGTCTGCGCAACTCAGGAGGTGTCTGTGTAGCGCGTCCAAAGAATCAGTAGACAATTCCTTATCAATTAATTTCGATATTCTTTTTTGGAAGTCTTCACATTTCATGGCCTTTCCCTCCTAATTTATATACATCTGTACACCCGAAAACTCGCGAAAATGTTTCACTTTTCCAATAATTCAATTAATTTTTTCCGACCCCTAAAAATCAAGGATTCTACCGACGATACGGACACTGACATCACATTTGCTATCTCTTCGTAACTCATGTTTTCCTGGGTTTTCAGAATTAAGGCCGTTTTTTGCCGCTCGGGAATTTTCTTTAAAGCTCCCTCTAATTGATAGAACCTTTGTTTCAAAGACATGAGTGTCTCCGCGTCCTGGACTTCCGAAGACATTGGATTGAAGCTAAAATCCGGTTCCGGATCATCATTCTCACGATCACCAAAAAATTGAAGAGCTTTCCGTTTAATGGACGCAAGGGTATTTATACTCTGATTGCGAGCAATAGTTAGTGCCCATGTCTTGAAATTAGCCTTGTCCGAGGAGAATTTGTTGAGATTCTTGAAAATTTTCAAAAAAGTTTCTTGAACCACATCTTCGGCCTCTGAATGGGAATTTGTTATTCCTCGAGCCAGACGGTATATCTGAGGCGTGTATCTCTCCACCAAAACATCAAAATGCGCCTCCGATCCTTTTATGGCCTCTTCAATCAGCTGCTCATCGGATAATGTTGCAAGTCTTGACATGAAAAATCTAACTCGAACTTGTTTGTAATCGCTTCAAGGAAAAAATTTTCCTCAAAGTGCCAACTTTGGAGATTGCTCCTCAGACACATAAGAAGTTCACTGGTTCTTACCTCAGGCTTCCATGAAAAACCACAGGCAACTAAATTATGTGTCTCCAGGATCGTTATGATTAACTTTTTTATCCAGACGTTCCCTGATAGTCTTTTCGAAACCTCTATCAGTAGGAAAATAGAACCTTTTTCCGACCAACTGATCCGGTAGGTGTTGCTGTTCTACCTCAGCGTCCGGATAGTCATGAGCATATTTGTAACCTTTTCCATAACCAATTTGTCTCATGAATTCGGTTGGGGCGTTTCTTATGCACATCGGAACCGGTAATGGGCCTGATTTCTTGATTTCATCCTTGAGAGACAGGTAGGCGGCTTCTAGGCTGTTCGATTTAGGTGAACATGCAAGATAGACCACCGTCTGAGCCAAGGATAGCGCGCATTCCGGCATACCAATGTACTGACATGCTTGAAAGGCGGCCACTGCCATGTTTAAGCCTTGCGGAGCAGCCAAACCAACATCTTCACTAGCAAATCGAACCAGACGCCTGGCTATATATAAAGGATCTTCTCCTCCTTCCAACATTCTGGCCATCCAATAAAGACCCGCATCAGGATCACTGTCCCTCAGTGATTTGTGAAGAGCGCTGATCAAATTGAAGTGTTCTTCCCCGGCTTTGTCATAACGAATGTTGGTTGATTGGGCTGATTCCTGGACGGTCTTGAGGTCTATGATCTTACGCGACTGCGCCTTTGTATGAGCGGCAGAAACTTCAAGAATGTTCAATGCCATGCGTGCGTCACCATGACTGGTTGAAACGATGAAATTCGCCGCATCTTCATCCAATGAAAGTTCCAGCTTTCCAAGACCTTGTGCGCTATCCCGAATGGCTTTTTCCAATATTTTGAACAAATCCTCATGGCTCAGGGGCGCAAGTATGAAAACTCTCAACCTGGACAACAGCGCCGAATTTACCTCAAAACTAGGATTTTCAGTAGTGGCTCCAATCAAGATGATTGTTCCATTTTCTACATGAGGAAGAAGATAGTCCTGTTGAGCCTTGTTAAATCTGTGGATTTCATCCAGAAACAAAATTGTTCTGATTCCTCGGGACGATAATTCATACGAAGCCTTAGAGGCCGCTTCTCGAATTTCTTTGACCCCCACATTGACCGCTGAAAATGACAGAAACTGGGAATTTGAAGCCTTAGCAATAATCTGGGCTAGTGTAGTCTTTCCCGAACCAGGAGGCCCCCATAAAAGCATGGAAAACAGTTGATCCTTTTCGATCGCTATCCTTAAAGGTTTACCCTTCCCTACAATGTCTTCCTGGCCTACAAACGAGTCAAGCGTTTGAGGCCTCATCCTATCCGCTAAGGGTTTGCTAGGATCCATCTTTAAGAAATTTTGAAAAAGGTCCATATATTGTCTTTTCAGCATTGATTTCGCAATAATAAGCCTACATCAATAGAAAATATCCAGCAAGTCCGTTTGTCAGAGAACATTAGTTAGCAGCTAAAATTGATGGATTTTGTGGTTAATTCATGGTACTTCAAACATCAATTCACCGCTATTCAATATGGAGCCTCCATGCAGAGTGTCGGACTCATAATTAAGCGTAGCGCTGATCAAGCTTTGGACCTTGCAGAAAAGATTTGCAGATTTCTTAGACAGCGAGGAACAAACATTGTATTTGAGAAATCCTGCTCTGACCTGGCATCCGTATGGGCAGCGCAATCCTCAGAAAATTTGGCCGATAAAGTTGATCTCATAGTCTCACTAGGTGGAGATGGCACCCTTTTACAGGCTGCGGCTCAGTTAAATTCCAGACCTGTTCCAGTGCTTGGAGTCAACCTCGGTAGAGTAGGCTTCATGGCTGAGATAGCCCCGGATGAGGCGCTTGAAGAAATTGAGCTTGCCCTCGTCGGAAAATCATCCCTCGGCAAGAGGATGATGCTCGCCGTGACCGCTCCAGATGGTAGACAACGAAAATCCCTCAATGAAGTCGTCATTCATTGGACGGGAATAGCCCGTATAATAGACCTTGGAATAAGGGTTGGCTGTTGTAGAGACTTCGAACTAAGAGCCGATGGATTGATAATTTCAACTCCTATAGGATCAAGCGCCTATTCCTACGCGGCCGGTGGTCCACTCGTGCATCCAGATGTAGAAGGAATCCTGCTAACCCCCATTTGTCCATACTCAGGACTAAAACGTCCTCTATTGGTTCCACCCGATTTTCCCATTCAACTCACGCTCAGCAAGGGTGAAAATTTCACTATGACCATCGATGGCCACACACACATCTCAATGGCGCAAGGATCGTCCGTCATCGTAGAGAAAGCGCCATTTCCTTTTGTCATAGTTAAATCTCGCAAACGAGACTACTTTGACGTGCTTGACGCAAAATTGGGCTTGGTGCGATAACCTCTCCAGAGTTTCAACCTGCCAAGCTTTTCCAAACATGAAAAATTTGTTATATAAGATGATATACTAAATATTTTTTGAAGTTTTCATGCTTAGATATTTAAAAATCTCCAATTTTGCTATTATTGATAATGTTGAGATAGAATTTCGAGATGGATTCAATGCCCTAACCGGTGAAACAGGAGCCGGCAAATCAATACTTATAGGGGCTTTAAGCATATTATTGGGAGCCAAAACCTCAGCAGATGTTGTCAGAACTGGAGCAGATGAAGCAAAGGTAGAGGGATTATTTGAAGCTCCTTTTGGCTCTGACAATTTAAACAATTTAGCGACAAACTTATCTGAAGATTCTGAGATAATTATCACGCGCAAAATTAATAGCTCAGGCCGATCCAGATGCTCAATAAACGGTGAACTAACACCCCTGGGGTCTCTTCAAAAATTGGCCCCACACCTGGTCAACATTTTCGGCCAGCATGAAAGCCATGTCCTACTCAATCCAGATGAACACACAGATATCCTGGATCGATGTCAAGGCCTATCCCCAAGCGTTAAAAAGGTGATCGAGTGTTTTGAGAAATTTAAGGAATCCCAATCAGAATATATAAAACTGGAAAGAGAATTTCTTGAAACCCAACGTAGATGCAAAGACGACGCTGAAACG
The DNA here is from genome assembly GCA_050176095.1 of Desulfomonilaceae bacterium. Lineage (GTDB taxonomy): Bacteria > Desulfobacterota > Desulfomonilia > Desulfomonilales > Desulfomonilaceae > CAITZA01. The sequence goes on along the minus strand of JBFXII010000151.1, from coordinate 1,450 downwards.
ATTGAAGAATTGACAGCTGCTCAGTTAATGCCATCCGAAGAAGACGATCTGATTTCCGAAAGGGATTTGCAAAAAAAAGCCGTTCAAGTAAGAGAACGCTCTTACGAGTCATATCACTTATTGTACGGCAAATCGGGAAGCGTCTTGGAAACTCTATCCGACATTCAAAAAACCATTGAATTCCTGACTTCTACCAATCCAAAGCTACAGGACCTCAAAAATAATTTTGACGAAGCCATCTATAGGCTGGAAGATGTCGCGCATGAATTGAGGAACATTTCAGAAAATTTCCGCAGCGATCCAAACCGTCTTGATTGGATAGAAGATAGGTTGGGCGCCATTAGAAAATTGAAAAAAAAATATTCTACAGACGTGCCTGGACTCCTGAGCATGCTCGAAAAACTTTCCAAAGACTCTGGAGACATTTTTGACCTTGAAAAAGAACTGAAGAAAAAGAAAAATGAACTTGATGGTATTCGCAACTCATATATGACAGAAGCTGAAATTCTCTCAAAACTCAGGGAAGAGTCTGCTAAAAGGCTTGAGGAGTCTATGAACTCTGAACTCAAAGCTCTCTCCATGCCTGAAGCCAAATTCCAAGTGGTTTTCCATAACCTCAATCCAGAGCAAATGAGCCCTTCGGGTCTGGAAAGAGTCGAATTCTACCTTCAGTCTAACCCTGGCGAAACAGCCAAACCACTATCTAAAATAGCCTCGGGCGGAGAACTATCCCGATTGATGTTGGCCCTAAAAACTCTCGAAATTGAGCAAAATAATTATTCAACCTTAATTTTCGATGAAGTAGACGCTGGAATCGGTGGACACACAGCAGTGGCAGTCGCTCAGCGACTCGCCAAAATTGCAGGGAATCAGCAAACTATTTGCATTACCCATCTTCATCAGATCGCGGCTCAGGCTGATCACCATCTGGCAGTGCGAAAATCTGTAAAGGATGGTAGAACATTTCTCGAAGTAAGAGAATTAACTCGTGAAGGAAGAGTTGATGAACTTACACGCATGCTTGGCGCCACACCAGATACCAAACCAGCTCGTGAGCATGTCGAAAGAATGATTACACAGCGTCAAGATGGAGTTTAATATATTGATTCGCAAAGCCAAATTAGAAGATGTAAAAACAATTCACAAAATAATAGGGGAGCAGGCGCGTTTTGGTCATGTATTGGCTAGAGCCATGACCGATTTGTATTCCCAAATCCGAGATTTTACAGTCTGCGTTAACGATGAATCTGGAGAAATTGTTGGTTGTGGAGCACTGAAAATTGTATGGGAAGACCTTGCTGAAATACGCTCTGTCGCCGTTCAATCATCTTTTCAGAATGCCGGTTTGGGTAGCCAATTAATAGAGGCTTTGATCAATGAAGCTAACTCAATGGGTATCAAACGTGTATTTGTTCTGACTTACCGGGTCCGCCTATTCGAAAGACTGGGC
>JBFXII010000150.1:0-7245 GCA_050176095.1 Desulfomonilaceae bacterium | reverse complement strand
TTGTGTCTAAATGATTTACAAAACGAGGTCTTAGGTAAAATTCGTGGTCCGAGCCCTCATTATCTCGAGAAAAATCTGTGTCTTTAAAATAATCTGTAGTAATTGGAGTCATTTATTGAAGTCCTAAATAGTCTTGGGGGCATCCAGTGATGCCCCCAAGAATTGAAGCCTGTTCTATAGATTATAAGAAATCTATACGTGAGATTTACATTTGCAGACTTGATCTTTGAGTGCATCCGTAGACCAGACTGCCATTGGACCACTCGCCCCCCTCGGATCCATCCTACACCTGTAGCCGGTTTGCTCTATTCCCTGGTTTTCTAGAGCTGTCCAACTGTTTTTGAAATAACAACACTCATCGTTGAAGCATACATAGTGAACTTCCCCAGCCCAGCTTGATTCCAAAGGCATCTCTATAGGATCCATCTCAGCGCCGCAATGAGGACACTTCTTTGTATTTGACATAACACTGATCTCCTTTTTCTTCAGATCGTAAAGCTGTCGCTCCTTATTAATATTGAACGACATCTGATGGTTTTTAAGAACTCATTATTGGGACAATCGTATATGATTAGTCGCAAACGCCTCTTTTACTAAAGGTAAACTCCATAATTAGCTTTCGCAAGCCAATAAAAAAAATAGTTGGTGTAAAGTTTGTTCGGTTTAGTTATTCTAGCTTCATCAGTTTGAATGAACTTTCCTTCCAACCTTATTGTTTACTTTCAAATTACTCGGGAAGATCTTTAGCCGGGCCATGTCATCAGATAGACTCCAAAATATCGAACAAATTATATTGAATAGCATCACTGAAGGAGTGATCACTATTGATTGTTCCGGAAAGATTCAGTCGGCTAATCCTTCAGCTGAGCGAATACTGGGTATGGGAAGTTCCCTTTTTGTCAATCATCATTATGGGACAATCCTTGATGATCTCAGAAATCTAGGTTTAAAAAAGATAATGGATCGTTTGATCCAGGACGGAATTCAAACCAGCCACTCTGAAATTGATTATTATCGGACAGATGGTCAAAAAATAAACCTGGCCATTTCCACTAGCGCCCTTAATATTGATGTCTGTTTTGATGGCCTAGAGACTTTTGTAATCGTATTTCGGGATATCACTGCTTTCAAAGCTCTAGATAAGGTCCGCAATAAAGCTCTGAATCACATTTCTCATGAAATGGCCACGCCTATTTCAGTAATTCGGGCTTCTGTGAACAGTCTAAATCTGATCGATGATTTGTCTGAAAGACAGCAGAGATACTTGGAAAGAATAAATAGAAACCTGGATCGCCTCCTCAAGATCGAGGCTATGGTGGAGCAGATTCTTTACCCGATCCATTTCTTGCCGGTCCAGTTTAATGTCAATGATGTTCTGAAAAAGATCTTAGATAAAATTAAACAGGAGTCAGCTCATAGAAAAATTGAGTTCAGATTTCCAGAGGCGGATTTTCTTTTTGATAAATCGGATCCATCGACATTTGAAACAACACTGGTGACTTTGATGAAAAATGCGGTTGAGAATACGCCAGATGGAGGTTTTGTCGAGATCCAGGTTAACGGAAACAGGGATTTTTTAGCCATTGCAGTGCTAGATCGGGGAGTAGGTATTACGCTGGAAAATCAGAATTTCATTTTTGATGGTTTCCATCATAATCAGGAAACTGAGGATTATGCCACCAAAAAACCATACGATTTCAACGCAGGCGGCAAAGGACTTGAACTACTTCGATTAAAAGTTATTTCAGAGACTCACGGATTTGATTTGTCATTTGAAAGTTCAAGATGCGCTTTCATCCCATTGCCCACCGACCAATGCCCCGGAAATATAGAAATTTGTCCACATATTAAAACTCGTGATGAGTGCTTTGCCTCGGGTGGATCCACTTTTTATGTGAAATTTAGATAGAGGGATTTTATGATGTCAAATTTAATCTCGAAGTTAAGGGTAGCTCTTAATCCAAAATCCGTTGCGGTTATAGGAGCTGTGCCGGACCCACAGAGGGTTGGACATGCAATTATGGACAGTTTGGTTACTGGTGGTTTTTCTGGAAACATTTTCCCCGTCCATCCGAGGTATGAATCAATTATGGGGTACGAGGTCTTCAAGAAACTGGAGGACATCCCGCAGGTCCCTGAGTTAGCAGTTGTTGCGCTTAATCAGAAATCTTCCATTGACACGATTGCTCAGTTAAAAGAAATGGGAGTTAAAGGAGCTGTAGTTTTCGCCGGTGGTTACTCAGAAATGGGGTCAGAAGGAAAGCTGCTTGAGCATCAACTACGCAATGCAGCTGGTGAAATGCCTATAATCGGTCCCAATACTCTCGGGTTTCTCAATGCAAATGCCAGACTCAATGTCACTTTTTACCCACGAGTCTTGCATCCGGGAAATGTTTCTTTCTTGAGTCAGAGCGGCGGAGTCGGTCTCACAATGAAGGCAAAGGCCGATGATGAAGGACTCGGAATCGCTAAATGGATAGGCGTAGGTAATAGAGTAAACATGGAATTTCACGATTTACTCGAATACTTGGGAAATGATCCCGAAACCAAGGTCATAGGTATATTTGCAGAAGGAAGCTCTAACCCTAGAGCTTTTATGAATACGCTGAAATCCATAATTCCTCGAAAACCAGTCGTATTTTACAAAGGCGGTAAGGGAGAATCAGCCGACAGGGTAACAGTAACTCATACGGGAGCCGCCGCAGGTTCGGATAATATATGGAGCGGAGCTTTAAGACAGGTCGGGGCGCATGTGGTTAATTCTGCTGCAGAAATGGTTACGGTGTGCAAAGCTCTATCCATTGGTCGGATGCCAAAATCTAACGGAGTGGCGATTTTCACTCACACCGCAGGTCCTAGCATTGTGGCATGCGATATTCTTCAAAATGAACAAAATTTTCGACTGTCTGATTTAAGTGATGTGACCATTTCCAAGATAGCCAAAATACTGGGGCCTGGCGTGCCTGTCGTTCACAAAAATCCAGTTGATGGAGCGGCAGGGGCTTTTTTGACCGAACCATTTTATAAAATTGGAGAAGCTATTCTTGAAGATCGTTCTGTTGACTGTCTAATGGCAATCTTTTGTGAACATAAGACGTGGATATACCCTACTAGAGAAATTACCGAACTTTCTAAAAAATTTGACAAGACTATAGTAGTTTGCTTCATAGGATCGGCTCTAACTATTCAGAAAGACCGTGCCTTGTTACATAAATACGAGACCCCGACATATTTGACTCCCGAGGAGGCTGCCCTTGGACTAGGAGCGCTTTTGAGAAGGATGAATCAATTGAATGAGGCTTAATTACGGAAACCTGCCAGAGCTATCATTCGGCCTGGATTTGCACGGTTACGCCGATAGGAATGAAATATCCTTTCGTTACAATATGTGCAAAGATTCAAGTCTCTAATATTTTCTGGTCTTACTCCTGACATCGTGAGTTCTTTTTTGTTAGTCTTTCGCAAATCAATCCGTTTTGACATTCGACATGTCTTCGTTGACGGATCATGAATTCTCAGCTCTGAGATAAATTGTTCGGCCTCTGGAATCGAAGCCTTGAAAGGCTTGAGAACTGTTTCATCGACTTCATAACAACAAGCGCCTATAGAAGGGCCAAGAGCTGCTATCATGTTAACAGGATTACACTCAAATTTTGATTGTAGTTCCCAAATTACCTTGTGAGTAATCCTCTGAACAGTTCCGCGCCATCCGGCATGTACCGCTACAGATATTTTTTTAATGGGATCTATGATTAAAATCGCCTGACAATCGGCGGTTTTTACGGAAGGATAGTATCCTACTTCCGTCGAAATTATCGCGTCACCTCTGTCATTTCCCTTTTGAACATCGCCAGCGCTTAGAATTTTTGAACCATGAATTTGATTGATACAAATTATTTTTGATTGTTCGATTTGCAAATTCCTGGCTAGAAGTGAATAGTCGTCATCGGTGGAGAAGTACTTTTCAAAGGGTTTATCAAATGAATTATATCCCTGGGTGGTATCAATTCGGACAGAGAATACCATGACAACTGATGGCCAATTTTCCAGAATTACTTCAAAAAAATTTGTAGCCTTGCGGAATCCAAGTGGCTGGTAATTAATGGCTGGACGAGTTTTTAGCATACTGATTTATTTTAACATTTTCTTGATAAAATCTTTGTTTCGTTTCTTAACTTGATTTTAGCTCTATTTTCCTTTTTACCTTTGATTGAGAAAGTAATTCATCCAGTAATCCACATCAATTTTTTGGGACTGGTTAGTCTTTTCGGAAATCCTTAAGAGTTCTTGAGCCTTCCTAAGTTCATTTCTAAAATCCCTTGATCCAATAACCTTAGCTCCCCTTGCAGAAACAAATGCAACGAGGTCTCTGTCAGAAGAGACAACCACGATGTCGCGAGGACTAGTGGATTTTTTAACAATATCCTTTATCCGTTGATCAGCATCTGAACCGGATTTCGCGTAGAAAATCTGGACGCTCTTAACTTTAGTTCCTTCCGGAAACTCAGGATCCTGTGCCCCATCAAAAACAACTCGAACCTTTTGTTTGGTTACTTTCACAAAAGTAGCCAATTGATATATTAGCTTCTTTCGAGATTTATGTTGATCGGGATCTAGGACGCCGAAACCACCGATCACATTATTTCCGTCAACTAAGTAAGGCATTTCAAACTTGTGCTTTTAAAATTTTGTTCTTCAAAAATACGCTGACACTCTGGGATTTTCGGAAACAAGACCTTTTACCTGAATCTGCTTTTAAAATTGCGTCTGTTTTTGTTAATTTTCTTGTTCCACTGTATGGCTCCAAAGGATATAATTATAAGCTTAAATCTTCTAATGGCAATATTGACTCATAAGGATCAAAAATTCAGTGTTCGTTTTTAATTTAATTTTTGTCATCAACAGGGAGTTATAGTGGCTCAAAGTCTAGCTCGAATTAGAAATATAGGCATTATGGCGCATATAGACGCCGGTAAGACGACCTTAACCGAAAGAATTCTTTTTTATACGAAGAAAATACATAAAATTGGTGAGGTCGATGATGGGGCGGCTACTATGGACTATATGCCCCAGGAACAGGAACGAGGTATCACCATAACCTCTGCTGCCACTGTGTTTATGTGGAACAACTACGAGATTCACCTTATCGATACTCCCGGGCATGTAGATTTCACAATCGAAGTAGAACGCTCTTTAAGAGTGCTTGATGGAGTCGTCGCCGTCATTTGCGCCGTCGGTGGAGTTGAGCCTCAAACAGAGACGGTTTGGCATCAGGCGGAAAGATATAAAGTGCCCCGTATCGCGTTTGTTAACAAACTTGATCGAATTGGCGCTGATTTTGACCGGGCAGTTAATATGATGCGTGAGAGACTCGGCGCTAATGCAGTTCCCGTCCAAATCCCGATGATCATTTCTGACGAATGCAAAGGTGTAATCGACTTAATAAAAATGAAAGCGATGGTTTGGGATAACTCTAATCAAGGGGAAACCTATGAATTAATTGATATACCAAGCCAATTGGTCGATGCTGCGAACGAAGCAAGAAAGAATATGCTTGAAAATGCTGCAGAGCAGGACGAAGAACTCCTGGAGTATTATCTCGAGAATGATGATCTGGATGAAAAACACATCATAGAGGGACTTCGCAAAGGAACTCTCTCTAATAGATTGGTGCCAACTCTTTGCGGAACTGCTCTAAAAAATATGGGTGTTCAACCCGTCATCGATGCAATAATTAACTTCTTGCCATCTCCGCTAGATATACCGCCTGTGGTTGGAATCAATCCGGAAACTGGTGAAAATGAAACCCGTCTGCCAAAAACTAAAGAACCATTGTGTGCTCTAGCTTTTAAGATAGTAATGGATCAGGGAAGAAAAGCCGTTTATGTCAGGATATATTCTGGAGAATTGCAGTCAGAAACAGAGATTTACAACGCTTCCCGAAAAACCAAGGAGAGAGTAGCTCGACTATTCCAAATGCACGCAAACAAGAGGGAGAAAATTAAATCAGCTACGGCCGGTTCTATAGCCTTGGTAGTAGGTCTCAAAGAAACCAGGACCGGTGACACGCTTACTGATATTTCGCATCCGTTAATACTGGAAGCTGTTGATACTTACATTCCTGTTATTTCGATTGCAATCGAGCCCAAAACTAGAGGGGATCAAGAAAAATTGCTAGGTGGACTGGAAAAAATCGCATTGGAAGATCCAACCTTTGTCTATAACGAAAACCAAGAAACTGGTCAGTTGTTAATCTCTGGAATGGGTGAGCTGCATTTAGAAATTATTTTGGACAGACTGAATCGTGAATACAATATTGAGGTTCAAACAGGTAAACCACAAGTCGTTTATAAAGAAACCATTTCAGCCACAGGAAATGCTCAGGTCATTTTTGATCGAGAAATTCATGATGTCCGTCATTATGGGGAAATTGGTTTGACAGTAGAACCCGGACTTAGAGGTCAAGGTTTTGTCTTCAACGTTCCCGAAACCCTTGCCGCTGCTCCTTCTGAACTCATTTCATATGCTGAGACCGGAGCCAGAGAAGCTACCCTTGCAGGCGCATTAGCGGGTAATGAAGTTGTTGACATTATAGTTTCACTCAATTCTTTGGGTTCGGATTGGTCTATGATGTCCGGCTTAGGGGTTAAAGTAGCTGCTTCTCAGGCCTGCAGCGAGGCCTGCCAAAAAGCATCCCCGGTATTACTTGAGCCTTTTATGAACCTGGAAGCTGTGGTTCCCGATGAGTTTGTGGGCGAGGTGATCGCAGACCTCAATATGAGGCGTGGTCGGTTAGAAGAAGTAATTCCCAGAGGCAAAACCTCAGTAGTTAAGGCGGTGGCTCCTTTAGCAAGCATGTTCGGCTACTCAACCTCACTCAGGTCCATAACTCAAGGCAGAGGGATATTTACCATGCAATATTCGCATTATGATACCAGAGGCTGAGAGTATCCTAAACACGGAAGATGCGCCCAAAACTAGTTAGTTCTCTCCGTAAGAATGCCATCCTCCATTTCTAGAATACGATCAAACACGTCTAGTGATCTATGATCATGAGTAACTACCAGCACACTTGCTCCTTGTTCGTGGGCTATCTTGGCAAAAAGTTCCATGACCTGACGACCACGAACACTATCTAAGGCTGCTGTAGGTTCGTCCGCTAATACTAGGTTAGGATTATTTGCCAGAGCTCTCGCGACAGCCACTCGCTGTTGCTGACCTCCTGACAGCATTTGTGGTAGATTT
>JBFXII010000149.1:0-7268 GCA_050176095.1 Desulfomonilaceae bacterium | reverse complement strand
TGGAGGCATTGGCCAGTAGCATCTGATGCGATGCCTTCTACTGTCATTACCTCGCGTCCATCTAACTGTGCCGCCAAGGTTAAACAAGAATTGACCACCTTGCCATCCACAATTATCGAACATGCCCCACACTCACCTATACCACAGCCTTCTTTGGTTCCTGTCAAACCTAGATCTTCACGCAAGGCCATCAAGGCCGTATCAGAAGAATCTAAAGATACATTGATACTCTTGCCATTCAGCACGAAAGATATGGAAATTAAATCAGAACAGGTTTGAGATTGATCAGGCATGACATATCCTAATCCGAGAATTTTGATAATTTTCTGTTTTCAACTCGAAATCACTTTTTTTTACTTTGTTGAGTTGCGTATCTCATCAAAAAGTAGGTGGGCTTATAACCCACACCACTATGGTGTCAATTTCTCCAGGGTTAGTCCAACTATGAGGATCTGAAGAGTTGTAATAGAAACTTTCCTGTTCTTTTACTCGGTGCATCACACCATTCAAATCTATCTCCAGCTCACCCTGTAAAATAATCCCAAACTCTTCACCTACGTGGCTGTAAAGTCCGTGGGATCCTCCTCCAGGTTGAATGGTTGTGAAAAATGGATGCATCCTTTTATTCTTCGGATTAAGGACCAAGGACTGAATTTTCGCATTCCATCTATCAAGTGATAATGTTATGCGCTGATCTTTTGCCAAAACCACAGGATCATCATTTTGTGACTCCACAAAAAAATCCGTGATCTTCGCCTGTAATCCTTCAGCAATTTTTTTTAACGTGGAAATAGAAGGGGAAACCCGTCCATTTTCGATTTGCGACAAATAAGCGTCAGAACAACCCGCTCTCTGACCAAGTTGTTTAAGTGTGAGATGGTTACTTTGCCTACGTGATCTTATACGCTGACCAATTTCTATTTCGACGCTCATAATCTGCCATGTTATTCAGACTTTAATTAAGTATCCTCTAATATTCTAAGTATGATCAAATTTTGTGAACCTGTCAATGTCATTCTAGATCACTATTATCAAAAAAATTTCACTCACTCAAAATCAAACCTTATCATTGGATTCAGAAGAATTTAGACAAAAAAAAGCAATCCTAAAACTGGAGGATTGCTAAGAGGGTATGGTTAGGAGTCGTTGTTCGCTAATGTAGTAGCAACAGTCGTGCCAAAACAGAAATACACAATAAAAACAATATGGTGATTATTGATGAAGAATTCAAAGCCTGAAAGCTTGGGAAATTTTTTTACATCTGGATTCCGACTAAATTCGGCACGCGATGAAATTTTTCCCACTGACTCTTGATTGAGGACATTGGTGTGTTTTCTGAGAACCCAGGATTACTAATTTGTTCGACTAATTCTAAATTCTGCAAAAACGCGCCGCAAAAAAACTGTCCACAGGAAAATCAGAAGATGGAGGAAAAGTCCAGAGAAAACCATTGTCGTCCACTCGGGCAAAACTTTTAAAGCCCTTTTCTTCAATTGGATCGATTAAGAAACCAGAATTCTCTGAAATAAAAGATTGAACCACATCCAAAGTTTCCTCTTTCGATGTTGAACACACTGAGTACACCAGTCTGCCTTTTGGTTTTATTATTGTTGACAGAGCTCTCAACAGATGCCTCTGCTTGCTTGAATGCTCAAGTAATTTCTTTTGATTCAAATTTAATTTGGCTTCTGGATTATGTCTGAGAACACCCAAACTTGAGCATGGCGCGTCAACCAAGATTTTGTCGAACATTCCCAAACTCCGGGCAAAAAATTCCTCAGAACTGTCTCCACAAATTGCTACAAAATTTGTGACTCCTAAACGGCCCAAGTTTTTACGGGTTTCCGAAAGCCTGCGTTCGTTAATATCACAGACGGTTAGTTTGAGTGATGAATTTAAGGCTGAGGCCAAATGAAAGGCTTTATTCCCTGGGGCCGCGCACGCATCTAAAACTAGATCTCCAGGTTGAATTCGCAGGAGTTGGGGGACAATCTGAGATGCGATATCTTGAACCAGGAAATGACCTTCCTCAAAACCGCGTATTGATGAAACAGGTTGTCCTAAATTTGAAATTTCAACAGAATCAAACTCTGGAATTTCTTTGCTCAGGCTAATATTCTGGCTTTTAAGGCTTTCAACAAGGTTCACATAAGAAATTTTGTTAGTGTTAGTCCTTAGAATTAGGGATGACCTAGAATTATTATGTAATAAAATTTTTTTCGTCGTAAGAATCCCGTATTGATGAACCCACCGGGAAACGAGCCATTTCGGGTGTGAGTAATAATTACTCAGTTCATCTACATCGTCTGCTGGATCATTGTTTATGCTGTTCTTGTTTTCAGATATCTTCCTAAGCACAGCGTTTACAAGACCGGCAACTCTCTCTCCTATTAGCCGTTTCGCCTGTAGAGTTGCTTCGTTAACGGCCGCCCTAACCGGCACCCGATCCAGGTAAAGTATTTGGTACGTTCCTATTCTCATAATTGATCTAAGTGCTGGGCTAATTTTTTTTGATGGTTGATTAAGGAACTGATCTATAACCTTGTCTAATCGAATCTTGTTTCTAGTAACTCCGTAAACCAGTTCGGTAAGCAAGCTGCGGTCCAGGGTCGAAATATCAATGTGGTCGAGCAAATCAATAAGCGTCTGTTCCGCAAATGACCCCTTTTCTACGGCCATCAAGCACCTTATGGCCATTTTTCTTGCTATACTCTCACTAACTCTTTTGCCCTTTTTCAAAGTAAGCCTGCTTATTTTTACGAAAAGAAAGCCCCGTTTGACAAATTAAACGCCCACATATTCAGCAAATAGTGGGCGCTTTCTTAAAAATTACAAAGAGAAGTCTTTTACTTCGATTCTTAGGCCATTCTCCTCAATCTAGATATTCTTTCTTCCATTGGGGGATGGGTTGAGAAAAGACTAGCAATGCTACTACCTGATAGAGGGCTAACTATGAACATGTTTGCCGTCGATGGATTCGCATCCATAGGGATAGCCTGAGAACCTCTCTGTAACTTTTCTAAAGCAGAAGCCAGCCAGTTAGGGTGTCCACATATTTCAGCCCCTGTCTGATCTGCTATATATTCCCTGGATCTTGATATAGCCATTTGAATTATCATTGCTGCAATCGGGGCTAAAATCATCATCATTATAGATCCCAGCATGGAGTGGCCACCTTCCTCATCATCAGAGCGCCCACCGAAAAGAAAGCCAAATTGGGCAATATAGGTTATTGCCGCCCCAATCGTCGCAGCAACGGACTGAATGAGAATGTCCCGATTTTTAACATGACCAAGCTCATGTCCTATGACTCCGGCAAGCTCTTCCCATGTAAGCATGCGCATGATACCTTCGGTAACCGCTACTGCGGCGTGTTGCGGATTTCTTCCGGTTGCAAACGCATTAGGTGAATCATCCGGAATTATATAGACCTTTGGCATAGGTAAGCCGGCTTTGTGTGATAACTGCTGAACTAAATGGTATAGATCGGGCGCTTGATTCTCATTAACTTCTTGAGCGTTGTACATCCTTAGAACGATTCTGTCACTAAACCAATAGCTTCCAAAATTCAGCGCTATCGCTACTACAAGGGCTATAGTAGCGCCGTTCTTGCCGCCCATATAGCCCCCAAGGACTACCAACAACCCACCCAAAGCCGCCAATAGAACTACTGTTTTGAATTGGTTCATATTTTTTCTCCGCTTTATAATCCTAGTTATTCAAAATATCGCCGAGTTTTATGCCCTTTGATGAAGCTAACTCGAACGCAGCTACTTTCTTTTTGCCTGGCGCCTGTAACTGTTTAAGAACAATCAAATCAGTTTTAGCGCCAACCACAACTCCATCCTTGCCAATAGAAATTACCTTGCCTGCCACTTCATTTCCCGCTCTTGGCTCTGCTTCCCACACTTTTATCGATTCCCCATTAAGGGTAAAAAAAGCTATTGGCCAAGGATTCATTGCTCTTATCTGTCTATCAATCTCTGCGGCGGATTGGTTCCAATTTATTTTTCCATCATTCTTGCTAAGTAAGCTAGTTTCAGTAGCCTTTGAATTGTCTTGACTAACACTTTTGAGGGTCTTGTCACAGACTTTCAAAATAGTTTTGACTACGAGTTCGGCGCCTAGTTCCATAAGTTTTTCACTTAGTGAACCAGAGGTTTCTCTATCGTTGATTTCGACCGACGCCTGAAGCAGGATGTCCCCTGTGTCCAATCCTTGGCCCATCATCATGGTGGTCACCCCTGTCGTCCTGTCTCCACGCATGATGGCTGCAGAAATGGGAGAGGCTCCCCTATATTGAGGTAAAATGGATGCATGAACATTTATGCAACCGAGATCGGGAAAGTCTAGAATCCACTTGGGTAAAATTTTCCCATACGCAACAACTACAATAACATCCGGAGACCACTTTTCCAGTTGTCCCCTCAGACAGTCTTCCGTAAGGTCCGTCGGTTGTATACATGGGATATCAAGATTATTGGCCTCTATTTTCACAGGATTTGAGGTCACCTTTCGACCTCTTCCCGTTGGCTTGTCTGGTTGAGTAACGACACCTACTACTTTAAACGAATTCGCTAAAGCTTTAAGGGTTGGAACCGAAAAAGCAGGTGATCCCATGAAAACGACCCTTAATTTCAACGATCCCTCCGCATTCTTTTTTTGATCTTTCGCTCATACAGGCTCCGCTTTAAGGCAGACGCATGGCTAAGCAACGTGGTCCCTCTCAAATGATCTATTTCGTGTTGCAGCACTCTTGCCAACAGACCTTCCGCCTCAATTTTTAACGGCCTACCATTTAGATCTACACCTTCAACTTGAACATGTGTCCGTCTTTTCACTTCAAGAGTAAAATCCGGAACACTAAGACATCCTTCTTCTCTAAAATCCTCACCTTCACCGACAGTGATTGTTGGGTTAACAACTACCAAAGGAGCTTTCTTCTTATTCTGTGGTTCGGCATGAGCATATTCTACATCCAAAACGATCAGGTTAAGAAGTTTTCCAACCTGATTTGCCGCCAAGCCTATACCCGGGGCCTTATACATGGTATCAAGCATATTTTGAGCTAGTTGGCAAATTTCCTCATCAATGTTTTTTATATCCAGTGATCTTGTTTTCAGGATTTCATCAGGAACAGTAACTATTGGCAATATAGACATAGCATTTACTCCATTATCTAAATATATGGCTACTCTCATGACTCTGTGTCAAGTTGATCTTCGAAAACTAATTTTCCACATGGATTTGAAAGACTAACACCAAAAAATGGAAAGCTGTTAATCTATATGGAAGCTACAATGAATTTTTGACTTCCAATTTTCACGAGAATGTCGAATTAACAAATTTTTTTAGAGATTCAAGAGCGCAATTGGAGTGTCGTTGTCAGATCAGTCAACAAAAAACGCTATCTTCTTGGTAGCCATAATGGCATCTTTGCTGACTCCCTTCATGGCATCATCAATAAATGTAGCGCTGCCGGCTATACAGTCTGAATTCAATGTAGATGCCATGATGCTTACCTGGATCCCGACAACGTATTTGCTATCATGCTGTATTTTCTTGATACCTATCGGAAAACTGGCCGACTTGGCTGGACGAAAACTGATTTTCGTTATAGGGATATCCATTTTCACATTGTCCTCATTTCTGTGCGCCGTATCTTTTGGAATTTGGATGTTCCTGATGTTCAGAGTTTTTCAAGGTTTGGGAACATCGATGATATTTGGGACTTCAATGGCTATGCTAGCCACTGTCTTTCGGCCTGGAGAGCGTGGCAAGGTCATTGGAATAAATGTAGCCGTAGTCTACATCGGACTGTCAAGTGGGCCGTTTCTTGGGGGACTCATCACAGAATATTTCTCGTGGCGTGGAATATTTCTATCAACAGTTCCCTTGGGATTGATAACTATTTTTTTCTCTGTAAAAAAATTGAATTGGGTCTGTCGATATACCGGATCTGAAAAATTTGACATGATCGGGTCAGGCCTTTACGGTCTGTCCACGTTTGCCTTTATGGTTGGTCTATCAAATCTGCCAGATCTAATAGGCGCTGTGCTAATAGTCCTTGGTTGTTTCTTATTCTATGTTTTTGCAAACTACGAGTTAAACTCAAGTTCACCAATAATTAACTTAAAGTTGTTCAAGACAAACAAAGGCTTTGCCTTCTCAGGATTGGCGGCAATGATCAACTATAGCGCCACATTTGCCGTAACCTTCCTATTGAGTCTTTATCTTCAGTATATAAAAGGACTTAGTCCGAAAGAAGCGGGCCTAGTCCTGATGGTGCAACCGATAACAATGGTTATCGTCTCTCCTTTAAGTGGCAGAGTAGCTGATCTTGTCGAACCTCGTAAACTAGCTTCAACAGGAATGTCTATAACCGCTGTAGGGTTATTTTCACTAACGCTTATTTCTCAGTATACTGACATAAGCACTATTATTGTGATTTTGGTGTTGCTCGGATTCGGGTTCGGGCTTTTCTCATCACCAAACATGACTGCTATCATGAATTCCGTTCAAAAATCAGAGTATGGCTTTGCTTCTGGTGTTGTCGGTTCGATGAGAATATTTGGGCAAATGCTGAGTATGGGATTAGCCCAACTAATTTTTGCAGTCTTCATTGGTCCAGTTCATTTAAATGAAGATATGTTCCCCCTCTTTATTGAAAGTCTCAAAATGGCCTTCTTGATGTATGGCCTTATATGTGTTGCTGGAATTTATCCGTCGGTGGCAAGGGGTAATATAATGACAAGAACAAATTAGGCGTATTTTTAATTGTCTGCGTGGACTAAACAAATTTACGATTGTTTTTGCGTAACACTGAAAAATGACCGTGGTCAAGAACTAAAATAAGCGCCGATATTATTACAAGGCAGGTATCGCGCAACAAATAAAAGAGACTTATTTTTTCGGTAGATTCAGCAGCTGATGAAAAACAACCGCAATTTATGTCAAGTCCAATCCAATAAGCATGAATAAGAGCCATGAGAAACACTAGTAGCATCCCGGTAGTTAATAGCGCCGACGGTCTGGTTAATATTCCAAGTATCAGCAAAATCCCTGCGCCCAACTCTACCCACGGTAACGTGACCGCCACAAAGTTTGTCCACTCCACTGGAAGTATCATGTAGTTCCGTATGGAAACAGCGAAATCTCCCGGATTTAAAACTTTGTAGGCGCTGGCATAAATAAAAATAAATCCTATGATCAACCGAGCAAATAAGCTGATATATTTGGACATCATGTTCATCGGATGTTCATCTCCT
>JBFXII010000148.1:0-7277 GCA_050176095.1 Desulfomonilaceae bacterium | reverse complement strand
AATGGCGTGGTATCTTTTCCTGCTTTAGAATCGCTGACTCGCGTCTTTGCCATCCATGGAAAAATATCAGATGCAGTCACCAAATCCGGATTCCCGCCAACGTTTCTTTCGAACAGATTCTTGGGTAAAGTGTTAAGGGAAATTGTGTTCCATAAAGGCTGATTGACATCAACCAGGATGGTTGACAGAGGCCCGCCCCCTCTAATTGAGGTTCGGTGACCAGCTCCACCGCTAGGGGCATTGGTTTGGAGGGTCAATAGCGCAGTTGCTGCGCAACTAGGGCACAATTTGTTGACTGTGTCACGCTTGATGAAATGGTCCTTGTTGTCCTCGATTGTTTTTTCACCAGGGCTTTCAATGAGTAATCCCGAAACAGACTTGTTTTCACCCGTAAGTTCATCGAAATCCTGCATGAACAGAGGACTGGCGCCATGCAGGTTAAACGCTTGCGACCAGTCACTAAAATTCTTCCTGAGCACTTCAGGTTTAGGAGGCTTCTCCAGTCTTTCTAACCAATCATCTTCATCTTCAGGGGGCATAGTGGTCTGAACCAATCCAATTAAAAATTGAACAAGCGCTGCATTGAAATCCGGTCGTGCCGCATAAAGCCTTTCAATAGGATCCTGTCGGATATGCTCTGTGAGACGCCAGGGTTCTATCTTAGACACCACACCACTGGAAGTTTTCACTGGAATCCATGGGGTTTCGATAAGATTGTACACCAAAATGAACCTCCTCATGTTTCATATGTCAATCCTAGAGTTTTTGAATAAAGAATTGTAACCTCCCGACCATTCATGTTTTGTGCTTTACCCTCCCAGAAACCACTTTCGTTTTCTTTCATAAGTGTCAGAATTGACCACTTTAGCTTGTCAGGCATTTGATCTTTGACCTGGTCAATGATTTCGACGCCATCGGGGGAGATGATTTCGCACTGCTCAGATGCTATGAAAGCATTTACACTCACTTCATTCATAGCCCATGCGTGAGATTCAAAACAGACTAATGGAACCACCACATTGTTGTCCCATCTTGCGAGTCTCAAGATACTGCGGAGTTCGCCAAGACGAGTAGGAGTGAGGGTATCCTCAAGCCATGCCCCCATGATTTTACTGCTGTAGCCTTCCTCTAAGGATAGGCTGTTCAGGTCAGCCATTGCGCGTTCTGCTTTGCTCTCACCTTCAGCCTGGCGGTCGCGGCGATCAATGGCTTCAGGAAGTTGGCTTGGGTCTAAGCCGTAAACGGACTCAATCAGAATCCTGGCGTCGTCCGGAAAACGCCATCCACCTTTTTCAGACAATATTTTTGCTGTTGACCAAATGACACCGTGGAATGGATAAACGTATGAACCCTTCGGGAAGAAATCGGAATACCATTTGGAGCTGGGGTTGTGGTCAAATTTCGGGCCGAATACCACGAGAGGTGTTCGCTCTCTCTCGTCAGGCAATCCAGGTGACAATAGTTTTCCATATCGATCTCTGGGGTGCCGACGAAGCCTTCCGGCTCGTTGTATTAGCATGTCTATGGGAGCTAGGTCGGTTACCATAGAATCGAAGTCTAAATCCAGAGATTGTTCTACTACTTGAGTAGCTATGAGTAATTGACCATTCCGAAGTTCAGGCGAGCTGTATTTCCCGAAACGTTCTATGACATTCTTTTCTATTTCGATTCGGTCACCCATAATAAATCTGGAGTGAAACAGGATGATATTTCTGGCATCCACAAGTTCGGACAATTTCTGATAACTCTCAATGGCATCAAACACGGTATTGCGAACCCAACAGACTGAACGGCCAGATTTAATGGATTCAATTATGTGTTCTGTGACTTGGTCGGGGTCATGGATGAAACTGATTTCTATTTCTGAACAAACATCCGGCCGTGGCTCAAACGTTAGTTGCCGGCATTCTGACTTACACACTCTCGTAAGAAAGGGAAAACCAGTTAAGGAGAGTTTTGGGCTATTTATGCCGAGCCCATTGGCAAAGGATGTGACAAGTTCCTGTTTTAGTTTGGCATCTAGGGTTGCGGATAACACTATAGTGCTTCCACCCAGACCAGAGTGGAATTCGATAAGTTTGTTTAACAATCGACTGGTATACGAATCATAAGAATGAGCTTCGTCAACTATCAATACTTTTGTGTTAAGACCGACCAGTCTCAGCGATTGATGTTTTGAGGGGAGGATTGATAAGAGGGCTTGGTCAAGGGTTCCCACCCCAATTGTGGAAAGAAAAGCCTTCTTTTTATTATCTGCTATCCAGGTTGAGCAAAGATAACCTGCCGATTCTTCCGTACCATAATTCATTTCTGTGTTTATGATTGGCATTTTTAAACCAGGGCCGGAATCTATCATCTTGCTAGTGCTGTGTGACAAAATGAGAAACGGGATTTCGGTTTCTTGGAACAGCCTCTGGTAGGTTTCGGCTAGCCTTGAATACATAGAGTTTGCAGTGGCCATAGTAGGCATTCCAACAAAGATGCCATCAGCTTTTCCATCCATCATCATTCTATGAGCGAAAGATATCGCCGCTTCTGTTTTTCCAGAGCCAGTAATATCCTCAATTATATAAAGTTCCGGTCCTGCTTTCCCAGTTAGTTCGGTGGAGAGTTTTTGCAAAGGACTCGGTTTTTCAATACCTGGATACAAATCTGAAAAGCTGGAAATTACAGAGACCTTTCGACTCACAAGACCAATCTGCTTTATTGCTTCCAGTGCTCGACGTTTAGAAATGGCAGCGTACTCACTTAAATCCATTGGTACGGAACAATACTCAAAGAATGACCTGGTTGAAGCTATCCAGTCACTCAACACAGTCAGTCCTGCCAGCAACCAACTCAATTTCTTCGACGCAGCATTAAACAGCTCGTATTCCAATCTGGCGTCATTTCGATCTAGGGGTAAAATATCAATAACGTCAGAAACGAATGATTCAGCAGACTGAATGTCTTGTGGGCTAAAATAGTCATCAATAATAATTTTTGCTCCTCCCGGCTTTCTCATGGAAGCGGGTTTTCCGTGATGGCCAGATGTGGCTGATTGCCACATCTGGATGCCAGACCACAAATTGGCATTGAATAAATATTGACTCCATCCGTCCGTCCCCCTGCGACAATTTCTTTTAGTAAGAAATCTACACAAAATTAGACCTAGACTGTCATGACGGACGGAATATGGTTTGTTTGTTTGGATGCCAGAAAGTTGAAACACAATATCTGGCCTCAGATTTTGAAACGTTCGACTGAATTTTCCCAGATCATGGATACACAGAAATGCAAACACCAAATTGTAGAAGACCATATCATCCAACAAAATCAACTTAGACATGTTCTTTCTGAGACTTTTGTTGGCCTCTATCAAAGCCATCCCTACCGAGGCCACATCAATGCCGTGATAAGGGAGCAGGTGGTAGTAAGATACATTTTTGGTGTTGGAGTAGTCTATGTCGGCTTTCCCCCAATAACCAAAATAACCCTGAGATCGATTTTTCATCTGTGAGATCCACCATAAAGATTGTTCATTGTATCTGGTTTAAAACTTACAGATAATTATCAAGAATGTTCGTTTGTCTTTTTCATAAATAACTTTAAGTAGCCAAAAACACTTTCCAGACCTAGGCCTCGTAAAAAACAGCAAATGCCATACTTTCAAATCTACCACCGATATGTGCCAAATATGGACATTCCAGATAGGAAATTTAATAGTGACCCCTTTTTTTGTGTTCAAAATTTTTCCTAATGGTAGCTAAGATGAAATAGACAGTAAGAGTTTGTCAAAAATTTGGCTCAAATAAAAGACTATTTATCTCATCCGTGCCGTTAATGATTAAGGTTCTTTCTTTCATCCCGAGGCCCATTTCTGAGATAAGCCAATGGTCGCTTCTCGGAAACGCGCCGCCAAAGCGAGTGCAAGTAGCGCCTGAAGCTTTGAGGCTTTTGCCATAATGTTTCTCATTGAGCCTGGGCGTGATGTGTTTTTAGTCAACTACGGGATACTCTAGCACGCCACATGACCCGAGTTAGGTTAGAGAATAGAAACCAATGCTTAACTTTACGTCAACATGGAAGTATGGATTTGAGAGAGGGCATGTTACCGAACAGCAGGTAGACCAAGGGATTTTGGGACGAGGCCGTAAAGCTCGTTAAAGAGGGTGGTTTATTCATGCCTGAGGCCTGTAGAAGGGTACCAATTCCGATCCAGGATCAGGGTCGATTGCTCAGAAAAAGCTAAGGGAAGTCGCTTGGCTTTTTTATGTCCATTATTCATAAACTGTGCCGCAGGCCGGCAATTTCCTTTGATGATAACTCATTTAAACAACAAATCGTAACAGAGTCCATCCGCTGCGATGGATTAGCGCTGCTTGAATTTCATCATGCGTTCAAGTTCTCTTCTCTGGTCTTTTTTCTTGATGGATTCTCTTTTGTCGTAGTTTTTCTTTCCTCGGGCAAGTCCTACTTCTACTTTTACTCTCCCATTTTTGAAATACATCCGTAGAGGTATCAAAGAATAGCCGCGTTCCGCCACCTTGCCCGTAAGTTTTTTTATTTCACCTTTGTGGAGCAGTAGCTTGCGATCTCTTAGAGGTTCATGATTTTCCCTGTTGGATTGAGCGTAGGGGGAAATGTGGCAATCGACGAGGAATATTTCGCCGTTACGTATTTTTCCATAAGAGTCGGAAAGGTTTGCCTTGCCGGAGCGCAATGACTTGACTTCAGAGCCCATCAGGGAGATTCCCGCTTCAAAGGTGTCTTCTATTTCAAAATTGAAGAAGGCCTTTCGGTTCTTACAAATTATTTTAACGTGTTCGTCTCTATTCATGAATATTCTAGGATTGACTAAGGAAATAGTCTTTCGGAAATCTCTCAGTTAGCCATGATTCCAGGAAAGTATGAATTTGAGAGGCCTGGTGCATTTGGAACGCCTGATTTGTAAGCTCAAGGCATTCTTCGAGGGTGATTGATCGTATCAACTTCTTGACTATAGGAATAGACAGGGAGTTCATGGACAATTCGTTGATCCCGAGTCCTACGAGAATAGGCACATTAACGGGATCGCCCGCCATTTCACCGCACATTGAGACGTCAATACCGCGAGCCTGTCCTGCGTTAACCACGTGTTTGATAAGTCTCAGCACGGCAGGATGCAATGTGTCGTAAAGATAGTTGACGTGTTCGTTGACGCGATCAATAGCCAGAGCATACTGTATGAGATCGTTGGTGCCGATACTGAAGAAATCCACTTCTCGAGCCAGCAGGTCGGCGATAGCGACTGCAGACGGAACTTCCACCAGCAGGCCGAGTTTTACGTTGTCAGAGAATTCAATTCCTTCGGATCGTAAGTCCTCCTTGACTCCGTTGATGAGATTTTTAGTCGCAACGATTTCGCCCATGCATGAGATCATAGGGATCATCATCCGGCAATTCCCGTGATAAGCCGCTCTGAGAATAGCTCGCAGCTGAGTCTGGAACAATTCCTTGAAGTTGAGGCAGAGCCTGATAGCTCTGAGGCCCATGGCAGGGTTGGTTTCCTGTGGCATATTGAGGCTGGTGGCAATTTTATCGCCGCCAACGTCAAGAGTCCTTATTGTTACCGGACGTGGGCGGTTGCGCTCGATGACCCGGCGATAAGCCTCATACTGTTCTTCTTCGGAAGGTAGATCTTCCCGTCCCAGGAAGAGATATTCAGTCCTGAAGAGTCCGATTCCTTCCGAGCCGTGGGTAAGGGCTATTTCTATTTCGTCGACCAATTCGATATTCGCCATTATCCTGATTGATCGATTACCGTCGCGTGTGACTGCCGGCAGTTGGCCGAAAGCCATGAGGGATTGCTGGTAGTTACGGAATATATCCTGGCGCTGCCGGTATCTGAAAATCATTTCGGGGTCGGGATTGAGAATAACGATACCGGTGCTTCCATCAACAACTATGGTATCCCCTGTCTGAACCATTCTGGAGATTTTTTCCATACCGGTTACAGCGGGTATTTTCAGGGACCGGGCCATAATGGCAGTGTGGGAGGTTTTTCCTCCTACGTCCGTGGCGAAGCCCAGGACATCTTCACGTTTTATCTGAGCAGCGTCAGCAGGAGAAAGGTCGTGCGCTACTATGATGGAATTGGGGGGGAGTTGATGGATTTTTTTTTCTGTTGAGATGCCCATCAGGATTCGCAAGACACGTTCCCCGACGAAGTGGACATCGCGAGCTCTTTCCTTGAGGTACTCGTCGTCGATTGTGTCAAAAGCCGATGTGATCTTCATCATCACTTCAGACAAAGCCCATTCGGCGTTCTGACGTTCATCAGCGATTATCTTTTTGGTTCCCTCATAGAGCATACGATCATGCAACAACATGATATGAGTATCTAAAATGTACGCGTGATCTCCGAGTGGGTGGTCGGAATCGATGTGCCCCTTGATTGTCTTGAGTCGCTCGGCGGCTTTCTGAACTGCGTTTTCAAACCTTTGAATTTCGTCAGGCACTTCTTCAGGACGTAGCACGTAACATGGGCATATATCTGAGGCTACGCGTTCGATGAGAACTACCTGTCCGATGCCCACGCCTCCAGATACACCAACCCCCTTGATTATAGTGTTTACGTGAGTATCCTTAGAGACAGGCATTAATTTGATGACACCTCATTTAGAAATCGTCGTGCTCGTCTATTTCTATCAGTTTACAAATACTATCTACCGCGCTTTTTGAGTCCGGTCCATTTCCTTTTATAATAATTTCGCTACCGGGCGTCGCTGCGAGCAAGAGTAGACCCAATACACTCCTTGCGTCAACCTCCATGCCGTCCTTGGCCAGGGTGACTTGGCATTCATAGTTCCTCATTGTCTGCACGACAACGGTGGCCACACGCGCATGTAGCCCCATCTGGTTGCCTACAATTACTGTTTTCTGCACAAAGTCTTCAGTCAAGATTACCAAATTCCGATCCAGTTTTTAGAGAGCAAAAAAATGGATATTGCCGCCAAAGCTACCGGCAATGCAACCCTTCCAAGTGTGAACCCCGCCCGGATTAGCAAGAACGCGACTAAACCCGAGAGGAACAGGACAAAGATCGACAGTTTTGCCGAAGATACCCCATATAGTCCATAAATATCCTGATAGCATTTCCAAAAGACCAAGCCAGTTATGATTCCCAAGCACAGGCTAAAAGCCGATCGAACATAAACCAGTGTTTTATCGGTTTTCTGGATTTTAAATCGTTCAAGGGCGCTAACCCCTTCATTGTATCCCCAATCGAATCCAAATGCTCGAATATAAATATTTGG
>JBFXII010000147.1:0-7279 GCA_050176095.1 Desulfomonilaceae bacterium | reverse complement strand
ATTCCATCGGGAATTGTTTCCATTTCAACAACAAATCTGTGTCCGTATTCATGCGCATTCTGTTCGACTAATTCCAGGAGAATATCCAAGGACGATAGTGAAGAGGAGTTGATAATTAGGACGATATAGGACATTGAAGACATTGGAGTTCCTTTGATCATATTGCATGGCGGAGAGCCCATGTATAGATTTGATCGGTTTTTGAGAATAGTTAAAAGCGTTCATCGCGACACCTGTTTGTGGATGTTTACTACCGGCTACGGAGTCACTCCGGAAAGAGCACGGGATCTTCAAGAAAATGGACTTTTCGGAGTCTGGGTTAGTTTGGATCATTTTGAGCCAGAAATTCACAACAAATTACGAGGACATCCCCATGCATTTGAAAATGCTCAGAATGCAGTCAAGGCATTCAAACAGGCAGGGGTTTACACATGTTTATCGTTGGTGCCTCCTGATGATTTCATTGATCCCACAAATTTCAAGAAATATTACGATATGGCCTACCAAATGGGTGTAGCAGAAATCAGGGTCATGGAGAAAAAGCCTTCCGGACGAGAAGCGTTCCGAGGAGTAAATCCCCATAGTCCCGTCTTGGCGAGCTTACAGCGTGAGCTGTATAAAGATCCAAACTATCTTCATTATCCCCCTCTAAGTGGCTTATCGACCTGGTTAGAAAAAGATGAGGCGCTAGGATGTCAGTGTAGGTTCGAATACTTGTTTGTGTCAGGGTCTGGAGATGTTCAACCTTGTGAGGTAAGTGAAATATCTTTTGGAAATATAAAGGAAGAACCTTTCCCCTCCATCTATTCTAGAATATCAAGTTGTTTCGAACACTGCTCTACTGGATGTATCCCTATGGTGATGTATGATGAAATTAGTGAATATAAATCTACCAAGAAGAAATTGACTGATCTTGAAAGGATTGAAATTTCAAAATCAATAATTGACGGCTTTCGGGCAAAAGGTGACATTCCCGGGACATACAAACCTTTATGGAATCATTACCAACAACGTCTGGAAACTTACCGACGCCGAAAGAAGGCGTCCGGTGTCGATGAACGGAGGGATCAATAGCTTACTTTAACCTATCAGAGATTCAATGCCCCTGATAAGGAGGATCTGCCATATGACTGAATTAGCCAAATTTGCAGCTGAGATGCTCGAGAAGGTTAGACACAAAAAACCAGTTGTCCATAGCATTACTAACTTTGTTGTCATGAATTCAACAGCTAACGTTCTTCTTGCTCTAGGAGCCTCTCCTATAATGGCGCACGCCATGGAAGAAATGGAGGACATATCGGCTATTTCAAATTGTCTGGTCATCAACTTGGGCACACTATCCAAACCGTGGATACAATCAATGAATGCAGCCGCTAGACTAGCGCGAATATTGTCAAAACCTTACGTTCTAGATCCTGTTGGCTCAGGAGCGACCAAGCTAAGAACACAGTCAGCGCAAGAACTCATTAGATACGCCCCCCCAACTGTTATTCGTGGAAACGCTTCTGAGATCATGTCTTTAAGCCCTCAAGGAGGTCAAACAAGAGGGGTGGACGCAATGCACTCCGTAGATGATGCGATCGGAGCTGCAAACCACATGGCCAAAAGCCTAAACACAGTTATTGCCGTTACAGGTGAAAAGGACATTGTGACTGATGGTTATAGATCGTTTGTAATTTCCGGTGGTCACCCATGGATGACCAAGGTCACGGGAACAGGTTGTGCCGCAACGGTTATAGTTGGAGCTTTCCTGGCGGTCGAAAAAGACGCTACTCTAGCAGCGGCTTCGGGACTTGTCTTTTTCAAGCTTGTTGCTGAGAGAGCTATCGATGGAGCCAAGGGTCCAGGGTCTTTCTGGATGAATGTTTTGGATCAGATTAGCGCTATAACGCCTCTCGAAGTTGAGATGAACGCCAGGATTGAACTCATATGAAAAGCATCAGAGACTGGAATGTATATCTCGTTACAGACAGAAAACTGGCTAAGGGACGTGCCTTGTTTGAAATTTGCGAGGCTTCAATCAAGGGAGGTGTATCCGTAATTCAGATCAGGGAAAAGAATCTCGACTCCAAATCATTCTACCGAGAGGGTCTTTCGATAAAGAATTTGCTCAGAGAACATGACATCCCTTTCATTGTAAATGATCGGATAGATATAGCATTGGCTTTGGATGCCGATGGGGTCCATCTTGGGCAATCTGACATTCCAGTGAAAATTGCCAGAGATATTTTAGGACCTGACAAAATTATTGGATGGTCTGTCGAAAAACCAGATCAAATAGTCTCTGAAGAGGCCATGCTAGCTGACTATCTCGCTATCAGCCCTATTTTCTTTACCTCGACTAAAAGTGATATTGCCAAGCCTTGGGGAATTGAAGGAATAAGAATCGCAAGATCGATGACTAGAAAACCTTTGGTCGCCATAGGCGGAATCTGCGAAACAAATTTAGCGGCAGTGGTTGGCGCAGGGATCGATGTCGTAGCGATGGTCTCTGCTATTGTAAGCGCAGACGATGTAGAACTTGCTACACGAAGTTTGACTCAAATCGTAGTGGACTCAAAATCGAATATAGAAAAACCTTGAAAATGAAACTTACAGAAATTGGAGAATTTGGCCTAATCAAAAGGGTAACCCCCAATTGCCTCGTGAGATCTGAAGGAGTGTTCAAAGGTATAGGTGACGATTGCGCTGTAATACAGATCACTCCGGACCAGTTACTGCTTGTTACCACAGACTTACTCATCGAACGAACTCATTTTAAACTTGATTGGACATTTCCAGAAGATTTGGGCGCAAAAGCCCTAGCCGTAAATCTGTCAGATATAGCCGCATGTGGAGGAATCCCTCGGGAAGCCTTTATTAGCCTAGCCATCCCCGAGCGTGTAGAGATTGAATGGCTCGACAGGTTTTACGATGGAATGATGAGGCTCGCCAGTGTTCATCAGGTGAATTTGCTCGGCGGCGACACAAACGAGTCTAAATCTGATCTCATGATCAATATTACGTTGACTGGAATAGTCAATAGGAATGATATCTTGCTTCGATCGGGCGCCTGCCCCGGCGATATCTTATGCCTAATCGGCACGCTTGGAGAATCATCAAGTGGGCTGAAATTACTCCTTTCAGACAAAATGACCTGGAACCAAGAAGAGATCGAACTGATACGTTCTCATCTATGCCCCAAGCCACTAGTCAAGGAAGGAAGAATCCTGGCGCAATCTGGAATGTGTGACGCCCTTATAGATGTGTCCGATGGTTTGAGTTCCGACCTGTATCACCTTTGTGAACAGTCACACGTCGGTGTCAAGCTCTTCGAAAGCCAGCTCCCGATATCGAAAAAGATTGTCATGGCTTTCGGCGAGGATAAAGACCAAATTATGGACTGCGTGCTAAATGGTGGTGAGGATTATGCCCTTTTGGCGGCAATCAAAACTGAAGGACTAGCTGACATAAAAGAATCGCTCAAACAGATTGGGGCCGATGTACATGTTATCGGAAAATTCACGTCTGATTTGAAAAAAATTTTCTTGAAAATAGATGGAACCGTCGAAAGCCTGAGACCCCGAGGCTGGGACCATTTTAAGTCATGACTTTCAAAAAAATCACGAAGAATTTGAAAATTCGTGAACGCGTAAACACCGACTATATTTCCTAAGCTGATATACCTCTTAAAATTTGAGTAATTTTAAAAAAGAAATACTATATTATGTGTGGATAATGCTATTTTTAAAAAAACCGTTATTTCTAATACTTGACGTTGGCCTTGCTAACTAGTTGTAATCTAGAACAAAAATGTTTTCGACAATAATTTGCTATTGCAAAAAAGCTCTTGACATTATATTAATATACATATATAAACATATCTAGGAATATTAACCTCGGTGGAGGGAACATGAAAAAGTTTGGTATGACCCGGAGAAAGTTTCTCGCCGGCGCAGCAGTAGGATCTGCTTCATTGGTCGCATCACAGTATATTAGTTTCGACACTTGGGCTGCTGAAAAAGCTGTTTCCGACGACGTGACAGTAACTCCAACTTTGTGTGACGCCTGTGGTAACTGGTGCGCCATCAATGTTTACACAAAAGGCGGGCGCATTTGGAAAGCCACTGGTAATCCCATTGCGGGACTTAACAAGGGCCGGATTTGCGTAAAAGGTCATGCTATGCTGCATGACGTTTACAACAAGGACCGGATTAAATCGCCATTAAAAAGAGTTGGGGCCAATAAGTTCGAGCAAATATCTTGGGAACAGGCTTACAAAGAGGTGGGCGCCAAACTGAAAGAAATCATTTCCAAGAATGGCGCAGAGTCAGTGTTTCTTGTCCAGTACCCGGAGGGGAACGAGGCTCTCACCAAGAGGTTTGCCAATGCTTTGGGCTCCCCGAACGTCTTCTCCCATGCCAGCACATGTTTCCTACCACGTAATATTGGGTGGTGGTTAAACACCGGTTACGCCAAACCTGAACAAGATTTGGAAAATGCCCGTCATGTTGTTTTTATTGGCCGTAACCCCGCGGCTGGTCTTCAATTAAGAATGTTGGTCGACATGGCCAAGGCCAAAGACAAGGGCGCAAGATATGTGGTTGTAGATCCCAGGTTTAGCGAAATGGCCGCTATGGGACATCAGTGGATACAAATTCGCCCCGGAACTGATTTGGCCCTTCTTTTGGGAATCGCTCATGTAATGATCAAAGAAAATTTGTATCAGAAAGACTTTATTGAAAAATATTCTGTAGGTTTTGAGGAATGGGCTTCCAAGATCGATGAATACACTCCACGATGGGCATCAGAGAAGACCACCATTCCGGAGAGAGTTATTGTCAAACTGGCCCATGACATGGCGGAAGCCGCTCCAAGTTCGCTAATCCACCGTGGTTATCATGGAGCAATGGGCACACAATATAAAAACAGCCTTCAGCTAGTAAGAGCGGTTGGCTGCATAAATGGATTACTCGGGAATTATAACCAAAAAGGCGGTATGTTTAATGCTCCGAAAGTCAAACTGGGGAAATTAGGAGCAGACAAATTTCCTGAAGTGCCTGAACTTGACATGCCAATGGCAGATGGGAGTGGAGACCCTGAACGATACCCTTTAACTCCAGTTGGTTTAGGACTCAGTCAAGCTATTCCGGAACTCGCTCTTGCTGGAAAACTTAAGGCTGGTTTTGTATACCATAACAACCCCTTAAGAACCTGTCCTAACCCTGCCAGAATGATACAAGGTTATCGTAAACTCGATCTTTTGGTCAGTTTCGACTACGTCCTATCTGAGACCGCTTCTCTGGCGCATTACATTCTTCCCGAATCTTACTATTTGGAACGTGATGACGTTGTACACACTAACCATTGTTACACATCCAAACAGGTCGCTATTCGTCAGGCAGTCATTAAACCACTTCATGACACCAAGCCCATGGTTCAGATTTTGATAGAATTGGCTCCACATTGCGGAATCGGAGAGTATTTCAATTTTACCCTTGATGAATACAACAGGGCTGCGTTAGCTCCCTTGAACATACCCCTGGAGAGACTCAAGAAGGAGGGTGTCATTGATCTTGGCGATCAATGGAAACCTGGAGAACCTAAATTTGTCACTCCGAGTGGAAAGCTTGAAATAGCTTCCTCAGTTTTAAAGGACTTGAATCTTCCTGAAGTTCCAGTTTGGGAAGAGCCTTTGGTAAACCCGAATCCCAAAGACCCCTATGAATTTAGGCTTATTCATGGGAAACAGGCCCATTTGACTCATGCTCGATCAATTAACCAGAAATATCTTAAAGAAATTACAGCCCTAAACGATATTGCACGCGTGTGGATTCATCCGGAACGAGCAAAAGCTCTTGGAATCAAGGATGGAGAATGCATGACAATAACTTCTCCAGTGGGTAAAGGTCGGGCCAGAGCTAAAGTTACAGAAGGGATTCACAAAGATTGTGTTTTCCTTCCAAGTGGTTATGGTGTCTTTGCCAAAAACCTCCAAAGGGCGTACGGTTTTGGAACATCTTACAATGATTACCTTCCCACATACTTTGATCCGGTGTTGGGCCACGTGATGGCAAATGAAGTCCTTGTAAGAGTAGAAAGGACCCAGTCATAACCTCATCGACGCCACGATCGTAAGACTTAAGGGTTCAACAAACCTCTAACGATAGTGGAAGATCCCTACTGGAGATTGAAATGCCACGATATGGAATTGCCATAGATACCACAAAATGCATAGGGTGCCATTCCTGCAGGGTTGCCTGTCAAAATCAGAATGGACTCGATTACACGGAAACCTTCAACTGGATAAAGGACAAGGAGCGAGGTAAATACCCTTCCTATGACAAGGAATACGTTCCGCTCCAGTGCAATCATTGCGAAAACGCTCCATGCCAGAGAGTCTGCCCTACGGGAGCTACTTATACAACACCTGAGGGCGTGGTGCTTGTAAACAAAAAGACTTGTGTCGGTTGCAAGTATTGCATGGAAGCTTGTCCGTACAAGATGAGAATAATTCTGCATCATGAGGGAATAGTTGTTAAGTGCAGATTTTGCATTGAAATGGTTCGCGAAGGGGGAACTCCTGCCTGTGTCACCACTTGCCCTACTCAGGTAAGAATATTTGGTGATTTGGACGATCCCAATAGCGATATATCTCGGTTCATTGCAGAAAGTGGAGCCGAGCCTTTAAGAACAGATTTGGGAACACTTCCTAAAATTTATTACAAGAGGAGCTGATCATGCCAGAAAGCGCGTGGGGATGGTTGATAGTGGTTTATTTGTTCCTAGCTGGATCGGGTTCGGGCGCTTTTTTGGCCGCGGTCTACTGTGATTTGTTGGCGCCGGATTGGTCTAAATCATTGGCAAAGGCTGGATCACTAGTGGCAGGCCCCTTGGTAGCTATAGGAACGGTTTGTCTTGTTCTGGATCTGGAAGCGGGTTTGTGGGAACCCTGGCGCCAGGTTTATTTAACCAAGAACCTCAGTAGTATGATCGCTTGGGGAGTAATAATTCTCTCCGGTTTTATTCCTGTAGCCTTGCTCTATGCCGCTGCTCTTAATGAGATTACCTTTATCGGGAAAATAGCAAAAAAATACATTCGAATTCTTGAATACCTAGGAAGCCTTCTGGCAATAGCGACCGCAACGTACACGGGAGTTTTGATTGCCGTCGTAAATGGTGTGCCATTTTGGAATACTCCTATGATGCCAATCCTGTTCCTTGCTTCAGCTATCTCTACTGGACTAGCTGCAGCACTGATAGTAGCGGCTATTAGTGACATAACCACGATAAAAACAGT
>JBFXII010000146.1:0-7288 GCA_050176095.1 Desulfomonilaceae bacterium | reverse complement strand
AAGAGCCTTTTTTGTTTCAGCCTCCGTTTTTCGCAGCCCTATGTGACAGAGTTCGGTTCAGGAAGGCTACCATCTTCTCGAAGGCGTCAAGCAGAGCGGGTTTCATAAACCTGTTCTCAGTCCTGATGTCATAATAAATATTGAACATGTGTTTCTGGTCAGGGTAGATATTGATTTCAAAGGGCCGCATGCTTGTTTTCAGGTTCCAGGCCAGTTCTCTGGCGTATTTGACATCGTACACATCGTCCTTTTCTCCATGGAATATTTGAACCGGGGGTAATCTGAAAGGTTCGTAAGGCGTTATCCAAGGCCATCCTCCGTAATTCCATATTATAGCCTTGAGCCTGGGATCCTTGCATGCATAGGCCAAAGCTGCGTTGGCCGGTTGTGAATGGCCTGATAGCGCAATTTTGGTCCGGTCTACCCAAGGAGATGCGCAAAGGAAATTTACAGTTGATCTAATAGTGTCCATGTACCATTTTGAGCCAAAGAAAAGTTTTGTAGCCACTGCGCCCTGGTTAATGCTCCCCAACAGATATCCCATGCCTCTGTCCCATGACCACGGTCCGGGTGTGATGTCCTCCGGATAATTTGAAGGATCGATAAGGGCTACAACATAATTCCGGTCCGCAAGTAACTGACAATGTTCATGGTATTGAGCTATTTTGGTTCCGCCAACACCTACCCCTACTACAACCGCAGGCAGCGGACTATTCATTCCGCTACGTGGGAAGAATAAATACACCGGCAAAACCGATCCGGAGGACGTAGGAATATTAACCCTGGTACTGGCCTGAGACGTTGATTGGAATCCAAGGACCGAAAAAATGATGGTGGCCACGAAGATATGAAACATCTTAATAGAGATTGTTTTCAAACGATGCTCCAAAGGACAATATTGTAAAGACATCATACGCATGGATCAACGGTATGAGTTTTCATGATCTAGCACAACACATTAATAATTTATCATAGTATATTGATTTAGCGTAAAAAATACCACTAATATCAGCTGTTGTCAAGGTTTTGGATCCGGCGCTGCAAGCTTTGACATCAGTCAATATGGTTGAAAACGGTTTCCAAAAATTATAATATTTGTCAGGCTTCAATCCGGACACATTCCCTGTGTAAAATAATTAACCATGTGGTCATTCGACATTCATCGAGTTCCTTCTTCTATCGGTGAAAAAGTCTCTCATCAGGAGGCATAATGAATCCCGTAGCTAACCCCTACCAACCGGTAAACCGAATCAGGATTGTCACAGCGGCTTCTTTGTTCGATGGGCATGACGCGGCGATCAACATCATGCGTCGTATACTTCAGGCTTCAGGAGCGGAAGTTATACACCTCGGCCACAACCGATCCGTATCTGAGGTAGTTACTGCGGCTGTTCAGGAAGATGTTCAAGCCATAGGTTTGAGTTCCTATCAGGGCGGTCACATGGAGTATTTCAAGTATACGGTTGATTTACTCAAGGAATATGGTAGCTCACACATTCGTGTGTTCGGTGGTGGGGGTGGCGTCATTGTCCCGGAGGAGATCAGAGAGCTCGAAACGTATGGGGTGGCTAAAATATTCAGCCCTGAGGACGGTAGAAAATATGGCTTGCAGGGCATGATAAACAAATTTCTTGAGATGTCGGATTTTCCCGTTAGTGATGGCCGTTTGGATTTTGATTTGGCGGAAATGGGGACTTCGAGTTGGCGTCAAATCTCCCGACTCATTTCCTGTATTGAAGTGGCCAAGGAAAAGGGCGGTGGCCATCTCCAGGAAGTGATGGACGCTATTGCTAAGAGAAAGACCGAAAAGGTTATCCCCGTCTTGGGAATAACGGGCACCGGAGGGGCTGGTAAATCATCACTGACTGACGAACTTGTGCTTCGTTTCCTTAACGATCAGCCGGACAAAACAGTGGGGATTATCTCGGTGGATCCCACCCGGAGGAAAACCGGTGGAGCTCTGCTTGGTGACCGCATCAGGATGAATTCCATCCACACGGAGAGGGTTTATTACAGGTCAATGGCTACACGAAGCCAGGGTATGGAAATACCCAATCACATGCAAGAATCTATAGAGGCACTGAAGTCAGCGGGATTTGATTTCATAGTCATAGAGACGGCAGGAATAGGGCAGGGCGACGCGGCCATAGTTCCGTTGGTTGATGTCTCCCTTTACGTTATGACCTCGGAGTTTGGAGCCCAAAGTCAGCTCGAAAAAATTGATATGCTGGATTTCGCGGATCTAATAGCAATAAATAAATTTGACCGACAGGCTTCAGAAGACGCTATACATGACGTTAGAAAGCAGGTCCAACGTAACAGGACTGACTTTTTCAGGGCTCTGGAAGAATTTCCTGTCTACGGCACCATTGCTTCCAGGTTCAACGACGACGGTGTGACGGGTCTTTATTCGGCAATAATTCAGGCTTGTGTCGAGAAGACAGCAGTTGATTGGAAGACGAGTCATAAGGCCAGACCTGACAAGAAACCGTCATCCAAGACAATCATTATTCCTGTTGAACGAGCGGGCTATCTTTCCGAGATATCAGACACGGTGAGGAAATATCATCAGTGGGGGACGGAGCAGTCCGGTCTGGTCAGGAGGCTATGGCATCTGGATGAAGTAGAGAAGGAGCTTGTTTTTGGGGGCCAGTGTGAGTCTTCTGCGGCTCTCGAAGGTATTAAGACCTTGCAGGAAGACATAGAAAAGAAACTGGATCCCAAGGCGCTAAGGCTTGTAGGAGAATGGGAAGATATTAAAGAGTCCTATTCTGGAGACGACTATGTTTTTGAAGTCCGTGGGCGAAAAATTCCTACGAAGCTCAAGGTAAAAACGTTGAGCGGAACGCTTATGCCTCGGATTTCACTGCCCAAATTTACAGATAGAGGGGAACTTCTACAGTGGAGACTCAAGGAAAACCTTCCGGGTATGTTTCCTTACACCGCTGGAGTCTTTCCTTTCAAACGGCAGGACGAAGATCCTACAAGGATGTTCGCCGGAGAAGGCGATCCCTTCCGAACAAACAGGCGTTTCAAATACTTGTCGGCAAATAGCGTGGCAAAGAGACTTTCCACGGCGTTCGACTCTGTTACGCTTTACGGTCGAGATCCGGAAGAGAGACCTGATATTTACGGTAAGATTGGAACGTCCGGAGTTTCAATTTGCACTCTGGATGATGTAAAAGTCCTATATTCCGGTTTCGATTTAAGCGCTCCGAATAATTCAGTATCTATGACAATTAACGGGCCGGCGCCCATAATGCTGGCGATGTTCTTCAATGCGGCCATAGATCAGAAGCTTGACAAATTCCGTGAGGAAGCGGGATCTGAACCGAACGCGGAACAGGCTTCCCGAATAAAGTCCGAAGTTTTAAGTTCTATTCGGGGAACCATTCAGGCAGACATTCTGAAAGAAGATCAAGGTCAAAACACCTGCATATTTTCTACGGATTTCTCATTGAAAATGATGGGAGACATCCAGGAGTTTTTCATCAAGAATGACGTCAGGAACTTCTATTCTGTATCTATTTCAGGCTATCACATCGCGGAAGCAGGCGCCAATCCGATCACTCAATTAGCTTTCACCATGGCCAATGGGTTCACTTACGTGGAATATTACTTGTCTCGGGGAATGAACATAGATGATTTTGCGCCTAATCTGAGCTTTTTCTTCTCCAACGGACTAGAGCCTGAGTACAGTGTCATCGGGAGGGTGGCAAGGAGGATTTGGGCTATCGCCATGCGTGACAAATACGGCGCAAACGAGAGGTCTCAGAAGCTCAAGTATCATATCCAGACTAGCGGAAGATCATTGCACGCCCAGGAAATCCAGTTCAATGACATAAGGACCACCTTGCAGGCTCTGATCGCAATTTATGACAATTGCAATTCACTTCACACCAATTCTTATGATGAGGCTATAACCACTCCGAGTGAGGAATCTGTCAGGAGGGCTCTGGCCATCCAGCTCATAATCAACCGGGAATGGGGAATTTCCAAATGCGACAACATCAACCAGGGAAGTTTCATTCTGGAAGAGCTTACAGATCTTGTCGAAGAAGCGGTTCTGGCTGAATTTGATCGTATCTCACAGCGTGGTGGTGTTTTAGGAGCGATGGAGACCGGTTATCAACGCACCAAGATCCAGGATGAATCTCTTCACTATGAAACTCTCAAATCTACCGGCGACTACCCAATTATAGGTGTAACTACATTCCTGAAAGAAGATGGCTTTGACCTCGAACTTACAGCCGTTGAACTCGCAAGAGGCACTGAGCAGGAAAAGCAGTCACAACTTAGCAGATTGCGGGAATTCAAGGCCAGAAACGCTGAGATGGCGCCTCAGGCTCTTGAAAGGCTCTTCAGGGTTGCCCAGTCCGGTGAAAATCTATTCGAAGAGCTTATGGAAACGACAAAATACTGTTCTCTCGGGCAGATCTCAGACACGTTATACAGAGCTGGTGGACAATATAGAAGAAACATGTAACTCAGCTACATGAGATATTGGCCATACTAATTCAGAATTCAGGTGTTATACGCCACGAGTTTGTTTCAAGCGGTGTTTGTTGGGCGTCAGGAGTTTCCGCGATCATTACCGTTTTTGCTTCAGTGGACCGGCCTGTTGGTTTGTGGATGAGCCTGAGCTTGCATGTACCGGGGGGGAGGCTTATCATGCCGTAATAAGAACCCTTTTCGTCAGTAGAAACCTCCATGCAATCCCGCCAGGGGCTCTGGGAAACCTGCACAGTGACAGTCGCATTCGGAATATCAGGGAAACCACCGGTGAAAGTCACAGTGTCGCCTGTTATGCTGGCCATCAGGGTGCTCCTGATCTCGGAACGCCCCACAGGTAAGTCGTGTTTCCTGGAAACCTTGGAATAAAGGCTGTCCCTCATCTTCCGGCTGTATCTTTTGTCCATGGCTTTGTAGGGAGCTGAGAACGGATTATTACCATTGAGCAAAGCATTCCAGTCAAAGGCCAGGTTTATGCCTGTGTTTATGGCGTAACTCTCACCCCATGAGTTGTTCCTCGCATACTGAAAGTTTGCGTTAAACATCCCGTCTCTCGAATTAATCGAGACTGTGCCCCTGTGTCCAGTCACATCAGTGTTTGGGGCTTTATAGGTGTGGGCCTGGCCATCTAGCCTGATGTCGAAATACGGAAAGACAGGAGGCAGAAGAAAGGATAAACTTACGTCTCCACCAGCTGGCAGGGATTCCTTGAATAACGATACGCCGTCCTTGGCTAAACTCTCGCGAACATTGTTAGGAAGATACACATTTCCAGATATCTTAAGGTCGGAAAAATACCCCGGAAGGGCAGATAATTCCATTCCAACTATGGTTTCTTTCATGAATTCCCCCCCGCTATTGCGGGGTCGAAGCCAGTCCTGATATGCGTGAAAACCCAGCATGGTCTCTGATGTCAGTAAGTGCCTTACTCCGCCTCCAAAGGAAAAACCCTCACGACTACTGTTGAGAGACGCTCTGGGAGATAGAAAAACACTCACGTCATTCCATCCCCTGACCGGTAAGAAATAATCCAACTTGAACGTCGGAGAATTGTTTATCCTGTCCCATCCAGCGTCTACATCCAAACCTTTGTGGATGTTGGATGGTAAAGCCAGACTCAGACCATAGTTTATTGTCCGGGGGATGTAAGGCTCAATATGATGAACTTCTTTGGGCCTTTGGCTTGGTTGCACAAACTGAAGCGCTATACTGGGAGCTTCCACATAGTGCGGGTTTGACAACTTAGGGTTATTTTTTGATGAACTAAAGGCGTCACGCTCGCTGAACATAAACATGCAAGAGCAGATAAGAAAAATAAAGTATGGTAACAATCTACTTTTACTTTTCATCTTAATACCCTAATTAATATGGGTATTATTTTTTATGTTAATTGTCAAGTGAATATGGATTCTTTCGTCTTATAATATTAGCAATTTTTCTTTCGTCATCTGAAAATATGAGTTTGTATTGGGCGGCTTTGAGTCTTTTCTTGAATGGAGCAAAGGGCGAGTTTGACATAATTGGGAAAATCTATGTATGTAATAGTTTGGTAATAGTTGAGTAGCGTTGGAGCAAGCTTCATGGTGAGGCCAATCCATTCTGAATGCCACGAGGTTTAGACAGGGTTGGCACTCCAAATCGTAGATGAGAAAAGAGCAGGGACTTGAAATGAAAAACAGTCAGCCATCCTGGGTTAACGAAGTTATACAGCCGTACGTTTCGACCATACCCCCCTATGTTCCTGGCAAGCCTGTTGCGGAGGTTCAGAGGGAGCTAGGCATAGAAAAGGCGATAAAGCTGGCTTCCAATGAAAATGCTCTGGGACCGTCGCCAATGGCGGTGGCTGCTATCAGGAAACAGGTTCTTGGGGCGCATATCTATCCGGAATCATCGGCGCCAGATTTGAGGTCAAAGATTGCGGAAAAATATTCGGTGGAATCAGATAACGTTGCTTTGGGCAACGGTTCCGATGAAATAATGCAAATGCTGGCTCATGTGTTTCTGACAACGCATGATGAGGCGATCATTGCGGAAAACTCATTCTCGATGTATCGCATTGTCACGAGGCTATTCGGGGCAAAGCCGGTTTTTATCCATCTGAAGAATTATCATTTGGATCTTGAGGCGACTCTTGACGCTGTTACTGACAGGACGAGGATTATCTTTCTGACGTCTCCCAACAGTCCGACAGGAACAATCATAACAAAAAAGCAGCTTGAAAACTTTCTCAAAGAGCTTGAATCGAGGAAGGTCATCGTTGTTTTCGATGAGGCTTACGCGGAATATGTGAATTCTCCGAAGGCAGCGAATGGGATACGATACATCAGTAAATATCCCAACGTTATTGTTTTGAGGACCTTCTCAAAGATATATGGATTGGCAGGTTTGAGAGTCGGATATGGCTTGGCTCAAAAATGGATGATAGATCTTTTGAACAGGGTGCGTGCTCCGTTCAACATCAATCTGCTTGCTCAGGCTGCAGCTGTGGCTGCGCTTGATGACACTGAACATGTTCGTCGATCATTGGAAATGAACTCCTCCGGCATGGCTTTTGTGTCCAGCGCCCTGGAGGATTTCGGCTTTGAAGTAATACCCTCTCAGGCAAACTTCCTGACATTTGCTCCGACTATGGACGCAGGTATTGATTATGACGAATTGCTGAAGAAAGGGATAATCGTAAGAAGGTTGGCAAGTTTTGGAATGCCCAGTTACATAAGGGTCACGATAGGAACTAAAAGCCAGAACGCGGCTTTCGTAAATAAATTTAGGCTCATAA
>JBFXII010000145.1:0-7307 GCA_050176095.1 Desulfomonilaceae bacterium | reverse complement strand
CTTAGAGACCGGACTCTGGAACTTTCTTCCTCCAAATTTTGTTTTGCAAGTTCAGCGGCCTTACCAAGACCTACGATGCCCGGCACGTTCTCAGTTCCAGCGCGTCTGTCATTCTCTTGATGCCCTCCAATAATAAACGGTTGGAATCTCGTTCCCTTTTTCAAGTATAGCGCTCCTATTCCCTTGACCGCATGTAACTTGTGCCCTGACAGAGCCATGAAGTTAATAGCTGTATCTTTCAAGTTTATGGGAATTTTACCTACAGCCTGCACACCGTCAGTGTGCATGAGCGCACCATGTTCCGCTGCCATTTCCGAAATCTGTTCAACAGGAAAGATGACTCCTGTTTCGTTATTCGCCCACATGACAGAAACAATGGCTGTACGATCACTTATTG
The DNA here is from genome assembly GCA_050176095.1 of Desulfomonilaceae bacterium. Classification (GTDB taxonomy): domain Bacteria; phylum Desulfobacterota; class Desulfomonilia; order Desulfomonilales; family Desulfomonilaceae; genus CAITZA01. The sequence goes on along the minus strand of JBFXII010000145.1, from coordinate 6,910 downwards.
CGTTTCTGGCTTCATCCAGATCGAGCATACCTTCTCTGTCCACCGAAAGCCATTTAACGGTGTACCCTCTGAACCGGGCTAAGTGTTTGCAAAGATTCAATACGGCGGGATGCTCGACTCTTGTGGTCACAATTTCCTTTCGGTCCGGAAGTGTAGACAATGCGCTCAAAATTGCTGTTGAATCTGATTCTGTGCCTCCCGAGGTAAAAATGATTTCACCGGGTGTAACACCCAAGAGATCGGCCAGATTTTCACGAGCCTTGGTAACTTCCCTTGACACACTACCGCCAAAAAAATGCATGCTGGATGGGTTTCCATAACGCTCTTGCAGAAAAGGTTTTATAGCTTCGAAAACTTCAGGAGCAACGGCAGTGGTAGCATTATTATCCAGATAGATCACTCTCATGCCTTCACCTCCTCAACGATGAGTTCTGGATGGACGAGTTCTTGTAACTTGGCTTCTATACCGGCCTTTGTCAAAGATGAGCTTGGACACGATGAGCACAGGCCTCTAAATACGATCTTAACCTTAGCTCCATCCAAATCTATGAGCTCCAGGTCACCGCCGTCCTTTTGAAGGCTTGGCCTTATCTCTTTATCAATGACTTCCTGAATTCGCGCTATCTTCTGAATATTAGTCATTACCTTTGGAGTTGCTGCCGTCTTAGCTTGTGATTGACGGAGTTCGGCCCGTATTTCATCAAGAATTTTCTCAATTTTGTCATGACACAGACCACATCCACCGCCAGCCTTAGTATAATTGGTTACCTCTTCAATGGTTGTGAGTTTGTTCTCTCTTGCTACTTCACGAATTTCCTTGTCGGTCACACCGAAACATTCACACACAACTTCCCCATCGAGCAGTTCCTTCGGAGCTGGCTCACCTCTGTAACAAGCAATGGCGGCTTCCAATGCGTCCTTACCCATGACGGAACAGTGCATTTTTTCCTTGGGCAGCCCTCCCAGATAGTCAGCAATATCCTGATTGGTTATCAATAGGGCTTCTTCCACTGTCTTGCCTTTTATCATCTCAGTTAACGCGCTGCTTGACGCTACTGCGCTTCCACATCCAAAGGTTTGGAAACGCGCATCAACAATCTTCTGCGTATCCGGATCAATTTTTAGATACAGCTTTAGAGCATCTCCACAGGCCAACGAGCCAACTTCTCCAACTGCATTGGCGTTCTCAAGAGATCCTACATTGCGTGGATTAAAAAAATGATCTTTGACTCGCTCTGAGTACTCCCACATTTTGTACCTCTTAACATGTATAGGTTAAAACTCTTCCTATTAATGAACAACATCATTACATTGACATCATTTGCTGGACTTACATCTGCAGCCAAAACCTAAATTTTCGTATGAACCATCCGAGGATTTCCGTAGAATCTGAATCAGTTTGAGCTCTTTGTCAGAGCCCAGACACTGAAAACAGGATATTCTCCCTTCTGTAGTTTCACATTCGACCAATGTATCAACACCGAGAAGCTCTTTGATTTTTTGAGTCGATTTGGCGTCTGGGGCTCTTAAAATCTCTGACAAGTTTGACAGCGCCTTGTCACAATCATCAGCCATCTCAAGCAGTTGAGCGCTAGACGGAGTCGTACCAACAATTAATATAAACAACAATGAAAACAAAGTAAGCCCTTTCATAGAATCCTCCCGTAACAACCCTCAAAATAAATTTCCCAAAACCTGGGAAAGTAAAGTAACTGATTTTAATTTCATTTTAGTTGTTTTTGTCATTTCGTATGTTAGGCGTCGAAATAGTATTTTTTTGTCTTGCCGGTCGTTCAGTTCCAACGCCAGTTTTGTCACTCTTCGTGGATGATGGCGCCGATAGATCTCGATTCTTATCCAATCTTTCATTGAATTTTGACCCATCGAAAACTTTGTCGCTATCAATAGCGTCCTTTTGATCTTTGGGCGCCCTTTCTATTCGTGGTAAATTTTTTTGACGTTCTAACTTTTGATCTCGCCGTTGATCCAATTTAGGGGCTTCCGGCATAGGTCGTGGCTTCGGTCCAGGCTGAACATCCAAAGCCTTTGGGGCACCATGGGTTACTCCTGAGTTGACGGTGGAAGGACGATCCATTTCATGTGATTTGTCAACTGTCTCAGCGGGCGGAATAATTTCTTTTGACTTGTCTGGTGTTTCTCGTTTGCCAATGGGGGTTTTGGGAGGATTATCAGATGGCCTTTCAGGTTTAGACAAGGTCGGTGGCCTATCGGACGATGGTACGACATTCTGGGCCGGCGGTAAGAGTGGAAGCGTACCAGTGCCTGGCTGATGATTTAATTCAATTCGGTTCTTTCCTCGAACCAAATCTCTACCCTTTTCAGGCTTACTAGCAGCAACGCATCTTCCATCCTGGCACCTCATCCCGAGTTTCTCGCATGACTCACAATTGCCTCTAAACCTAATTTCACAAGGACCACATGGACGGAATACACATCGACCTTCCAGACACATCATTCCAAATTCCAGGCATCCCATGCATCGCCTACCATTCCAAAAAGCGCAAGAAGGGCACTCGTTGGGCCTTAAGCACCGACCCTCAACGCAGATCCGTCCAACGTCCTCACATCTAACGCAACGCGTTGCATCCCAGATCCGGCAAGGGGGGCATTTTTTCGTGACGCAGCGCCCGTCCTGGCAGACCAGGCCCAACTCCTGGCAAGAAAGGCATTTTGAATTCCAGCTAATTTTGCATCGACCACATTCAACATCAACACACTTACCCTTTGAACAAATCAACCCGAAATCGCCACAGACCACGCATTTCGTCCCATCCCAGACAGAACAACGAGGGCATTCTGGTTTTAAGACATAGTCTTTCTTGCATTCCGGAACCGAATCTACAAGAGTATTCGGAATAGTAGTCCTCTCAATAAGTTTTTTTAAGTGATCGGTTGAAACACTTAAGACTTTTGACGGTTCTTGTTCCTCTTCCACAAAAACAGTTTTACAGGAACTAACCAATCTCTCCGCTCTAGATCGATCCGACAAGTTCTTTACTCGAACCTGGCCCCTGATAACTGTGACGCAAGTCTTCTTGACATTGTGGACCTGAATTACGAAGTCGGAAGGAGTCTCCGAGGCTTCGGCCACTACCAGAACATTAGGGGTAGTAATTGAATACCTTGATGGAGGCGAAGTAGCCCTGAGTTTTTGAATAAATCTACCAATGCCCATAGATAGGTCAGCATGGAAATATGTTGACGATCTTTCGGACGCTGAGTCGACCAAGCATAGTTCCGAATATTCTCCCAGAGATGCATGGCATGATTCACTAAAGTTTATGTAAGTCCTGGCATTGGCATCCGTTGAAATTGTATCACCGAGATCAAGGTCGGCGTTTTCATGAAGTTTAGTGAAGACTGACTGATCAGCGCGTCGAATAGATCCTTCCCCTTCGACAGCTCCGATCCTGCCGACACCCGATGAAATGGAATTGACAGGACTTAGCAGACAAATGAGCGATAGAAGTCCCAAGAAAAAAAATATCATATTCGTCCTTGAGGACATCAGGGCTCCAATCTCAAAAAAAGCTCTCTTTGCTTGAATATTTAGACCGTTCTGATTAACTTTTCAAGGTTGTTATACGTTGAAAGCGCTCCGAAGCTGTTTCGCGGTATGGTTATAGTTCAAGACAACTATTTAGTAAGACGCTGAAAGATCTTGTCGAATTCTTCTGCGCTGCCGCTCCAGTCCATTCTGGTTTGTTCAACCCTTTCTCTGGCATTGGCCCCTAGTGATTTTCGTAAGTCCGGGTTATTTACAAGAATTAATAGTTTTTCTTTCAATTCATTTATATCGCGTGGTTCATACAACAATCCTGTAACATTTTCCTGTATTAGATCTGGAATTCCACCAACTCGAGTGGCGACCACGCCCAAACCGCAAGCCATGGCCTCCTTTACTACATTAGGACTGCCCTCAGTATGACTGGGAAGACACAGAATATCTGATGATCTCATGATTTGAGCCACTTTCCCAGGCGTTGCCAAACCCACCCAATTTATATTGTCCCTGAACCTTGAGGCGCCAGCCATGTCTTTGAGTTGCTCTGCATAATATCCATCCCCTACAACGTCCAATGTCACTGATGCGAAGTTTTCGTCTTCAAGGGCCCTGAGAAGGTCTTGAAGCCCCTTCTTGGGGATCAAGCTTCCAACAAAAACAATTCTGACTCTTTTTTCGCCATGTGATCGGTTGATGTCAGGACTGAACAATGAAGTGTCGACTCCAAACGTAGGAGTAAAAACATTCTCTCTTTTGGCTCCGAGACCAATACAAATTTCTGCCAATTCTTTGCTTACCGGTGCCAATGCGGACGATTGAGAGATTACCAGCTTTGAACATATTCTCCAAAAAAGTCGGTCTCTGGCTAGATAACCATCATCTCCCCTGAAAGAAGTGACCAGAGGCAGCCTCCTTATTCGGCTCACTAGCGCTCCCACTAAACCAGCGCCAAGCCAGTTGGCGTAAATTATATCGGTGTCTTTGGAACACATGATCGCTTTGACCAAAAATATCATGGTCATTGTTAAAACCTGCGCTTTTGCCAACCGACCCTTTGCGATATTTTCGGGAATTCCTCCAGCGCCAGAACAGAGCTTTTCCATTGTCCGAGGCCAAAAATAAGGAAAACGAATGACATGAACGTTGTCGAAGTTTTTTTCTCCGTAAAATTCGCCATTTGAAGGGGCTAAGACTGAAATGTCATACCCAATTTTTACCAGGGCCATATTCAATTTATGTATGAACATACCAGACCAGTCATCAGAATTATTTGGGTAACTAGTTGTAAGAACTAATATCTTTCTCATCCAATAGCCATAGCCTTCTTAACGTTTTGAGAAATGAGTCTCATCTTGACCCCAAATTTGATTCTAATAACACCATATTCGATTAATGTCATGCTTACGTAGCAGTGCGTCAGAGATAAAGTGAGCCGAATTCCATCAGAATAATGAACATAACATCTTGGAATCAATTGGATTAATACTTTATAATTCTCGGTTTTTTAATCTATCTTTTGGAGCTTTAACACAGCATTCTAATATCATTATGTTATTGGTATTAAAGTATTTTCTAGTTTGACAAACATCTATTAATGAGTGTATTCATCGCGCATTATTTTTTGAAAAATTTGATTATTAGATTTAGCATTAGAGTCCGACTGAGGGTATAAGGGGTTAGGGTCGGGCTTAATTTTTTTTTGACCCAATGGTTTTCAGGATTAGACGAATAGCGTTTCCCGAGCTGTCTAACTATTCGTCTCTTCGTTTGCGCCAAACCGTCCAAGATTCCTTAGTATTTCATCTATTTTAGTTTTTCCCTGTACCAGTCAATACTCATGGACAAGCCCGTCTGAAGGTCACAATCGGCTGAGAAACCCAGATCACGTTTAGCGAAAGAGGCGTCAGCGCTGGAATGCATCACATCGCCAGGCCTAGGCTTTTCATGGATTGGTTTTATTGACGTTTTGAGCAGATCTTGCAGCACATCCAGAAGATAAAGCAGATTGACCTGGTCACCACGTCCAATATTATAGGCTCTCCCACAACTATCGGAAGAAGCATACATGGCCAGAAGGTTAGCTTTAACAACATCCTTGACATATGTGAAATCGCGACTTTGCAGACCGCTTCCATAAATCAGCGGTTGATCTCCATTCAACAAACGGGTGACAAATTGTGGGATAACAGCAGCATATTGGGAGTCCGGGTCCTGTCTTGGCCCGTAAACATTAAAGTAACGAAGACCTACAGTCTCAAATCCGTAAAGTTTTTGAAACAGCCGGCCATGGTCCTCATTGATTCTCTTGGTAAGAGCATAGGGGGACAATGGACTCCCCTCAAAACCTTCTTTTTTAGGAAGGGTTTCACTATCTCCGTAGACGGATGATGAAGACGCATACACGACTCTGGGCGCCTTGTTCAAATATCCTGACCAAAAGACATTAAGTGTTCCATCAACATTAACACTCTGGGTTGTTATGGGGTCCTCGACCGATCGCGGAACACTCCCCAAAGCTGCCTGATGGAAAATGCCGTCAACCCCTTTTGTGGCCGACTTAACCAAGTCCAGATCTCTTATATCTCCTCTTATCAATTCCAATAGTGGGCTTCTTTCAGCAAACATGGCCTTCAAGGCCTCAATATTTTCTTCCTTGCCCGTGCTGAAATTGTCAATGGTTCGAACTTTTGCGCCTTGAGACATAAGAGCTTCGACTAAATGGCTACCAATAAATCCCGCGCCGCCTGTAACAACAAAAGTTTTTCCTGCAAAATCTGACATGATTTACCAGCTTTCAGTGAAATTGTGCCTCAACAAATGCCTGTTTATGATACACGCTGTGCGATAAAAAACAAAATCGATTTTTAATCTTTACGCTGTTGATTTAGTCCTGCACATTCCCTTTTGATAGGTTTGCTTTTCTAAGTCCACATTGAAGTTAAATGGTCGTTTCTCAGGGCGCAGATTTCCGAGGATCCTTCCACATGTTCTACGATACTAGATTCAAGAACCTGAATTTTTTCGAAGACTATTTTTGAGATTACTTTGAGAGGAATCTATTCCTCAATTGGATTTCATGGATGATCAATCGCTTATAATTACATTTCTTTGTATACTAATGAGCGAAACAGACTAACCTGAAGGCGGAAAAACCCTAATACTGAAGGTACATTAAGCCGTTAAAAAAAACACAAATATCTATTGCGTTTTGAAAAGCGAATGTTTAAACTACAAAAGTAGAGAGTACAAAGTTTGATAGATAAGGCTATCAGGTCCTCTCTAAACCTCCTACAAATTGTCTGGCTTGAACATGTTTCGCGATGCTTGTTGAAATTGCTGTTATGAATACCATGGCTGCTCCTTATATCAGCCATAAACTCACAA
>JBFXII010000144.1:0-7309 GCA_050176095.1 Desulfomonilaceae bacterium | reverse complement strand
GACTTCGTCGGCAGTTACCCCGAATAGCTCCTCGAATGCGCGGTTACAACCCTGATACTTTCCCTCCGGGTCTTTGAAGAATACGGGAGCTGGTAGGGTCGATAAAAGCGTGTCAACAAGCCTGCTTTGATTAAGAATTTCCTGTGTGATCCGATGCTGTTCGGCTAGAGCGGCCTCTTTCTGCCTTTCAATCCTGGCTGTTTCCTCTGTTTTTATTTGGACAAGGCGCTCCACTTCCTCAGTCCGGGCGTGAAACCGGGCAAGTAAGTAACCCAAGGCCGCCCCGAGGAACCCGCCAATGAAAAAAGGGATCGCAAAGCTCTGAATTTCAAAATTGGAAATGTTGAAAGCGATTCTTTGAAGAACCGAAAATGTGATCAAAAGGGACGAGCCTACGATGAAACCAAAAATAGCAGCGGTTGTTTCAGAAATTTTCATAAGACAGCCCTATCGACCAATTATAGAGGACGCAATTCAAAATCACTGCTCAGGTTCGGATCTCCAAAACAAGCCTATAGTCTAGTCCCTGCTTTATCATAAGGCAAGAACGTTCTGGAAAATTTCCGGACATAAAATTTGTTCTTCGCCGTCGCAAAGTAGAATTATCACAAAAATTAACCTGCTGAAAATATTAAAATAGTTAAAAACTCATTTTATGTTCGCTATTCGTGAGTTTATTGGAAAAATTAGCCTTTCGGTGTTATTATAAAACCTCTGTGTAATCCTCGAGGGGGACATCACGAGACGATCCGATAATAAGCAGGCTACTGTTCAGTGGTGGGGGTCGAACAATCGAGCTGGATTGAAGGAAGGAACTAAGTTTGGCGTCTGGTCAGGAAATTATAGCTGTCGGAATAGAGGGCGAAATTCAAAAGTCCTACCTGGACTATGCGATGAGTGTAATAGTCGGTAGGGCGTTACCGGATTTGCGAGATGGTCTTAAACCGGTTCACAGAAGAATACTGTTCGCGATGCACAGAGCCGGTAATTTCTGGAACCGTCCCTACCGTAAGGCCGCCAGGGTCGTCGGTGATGTCATCGGTCAGTTTCACCCACATGGCGACACCGCCGTTTATGACTCAATTGTCAGAATGGCTCAGCCTTTCTCAATGCGGTACACCTTCGTCGATGGACAGGGGAACTTCGGAAGTGTAGATGGCGACGCTCCAGCAGCCATGCGTTATACAGAGGTCCGTATGGCTCGCATCTGTCAGCCCATGCTCGATGACCTCGATAAAGATACCGTTAATTTTATCCCTAATTATGACAATTCCCAGGAAGAACCCACCGTTTTACCCGCCAGATTCCCTGCGCTCCTGGTAAACGGCTCGCAAGGAATAGCCGTAGGAATGGCTACGAGCATTCCGCCTCATAACCTCACAGAAATAATCAATGCCACCATACATCTGGTCAGGAATCCGGACTGCTCCATCGCTGACTTGATGAAACATGTCCAGGGGCCTGATTTCCCGACGTACGGGTTCATTCACGGTCGCCAAGGCATCCGAGACGCATACACCACCGGACGTGGAAGCGTCAGAATGAGGGCCAGAACGGAAATTGAAGACGCCGGAAAAGGCTATCAGAGGATCGTAGTCACAGAAATACCCTATGCCGTCAATAAGGCCAGGCTTGTTGAAAATGTTGCGGATCTTGTTAAGGATAAGAAAATCACTGGGATCAGGGATATAAGAGACGAGTCGGACCGTCGAGGCATGAGAGTAGTTTTCGAACTCAAAAGGGATGAGAACCCTGAGGTTATAACAAATCAACTGTTCAAGCATACGCAATTGCAGACTAATTTTAACATTCAATTGCTTTGCGTCGACAACGGAAGACCTAAAACGCTCAATCTTAAAGAGGCTCTATACGGTTTTATCGATTTTCGCATCGAAGTGGTAACACGTCGGACAAAATTCGAATTGGCTCGAGCCAAAGAGCGGGCTCACATACTGGAAGGGCTGAAAATAGCTCTGGATAACCTTGATGAAGTAATTAGAACAATCCGTCAGGCGGACAGTCCTCCAATAGCCCGAGAAGCCTTGATGGCAAACTTCGGCCTGTCTCAGGTTCAGGCTCAGGCAATACTTGATATGCGTCTGCAAAGGCTCACCGGTCTTGAACGCGACAAGATTCTTCAGGAACTCAAGGAAGTTCTTGGCAGAATAGCCGAACTAGAAGGCATCCTGTCTTCTGAAGCCAAGGTGATGGATATCATCGTTTCTGAGCTTGAGGGAGTCCGCGATCAGTTTGGTGACGAAAGACGCACGGAAATTATTGACGCCGGCTTTGAGCCTCAGGAAGAAGACCTGATTCCTCGGGAGGACATGGTCGTCACTTTTTCTAACAAGGGTTATGTCAAGCGGGCGCAAGCCAGTAATTACAAGACGCAAAAACCGGGAGGCAAGGGCAGGATAGGGGCTCGGACCTCCGGGGAAGATCTGGTAAATCAGATCCTTTACTGCTCGTCTCACGATGTTCTGCTTTGTTTTTCGAATCGTGGCCGTGTCCATTGGATACGGGTATACCAGCTCCCCGAGGAAGGCCCATACAGCCGCGGAAAAGCAATAGTTAACCTGCTAAAACTTGAAGAAGGCGAGACAATAAGAAAGATTCTGCCGGTTCAAGAGCTTAGCTCTGATGGCTATGTCGTGATGGTGTCCAAAAAGGGGAAGATAAAAAAGACATCCAAATCGGAATTTTCACGTCCCCGCTCCAGTGGGCTAATTGCGTTGACCATCGAACCGGATGATGAACTGATCGACGTTAATTTTTCCACAGGATCAGACCATATATTGCTTGCAAGCCGAAAAGGAAAGGCTATGCGATTTCATGAAGACCAAATTCGCCCAATGGGTCGTCAAGCAAGAGGCGTCACAGGGATAAAACTCAAAAACGACGACGCCGTCATCGCAATGGAAGTCATTGCTAACGACGACGCTACTCTGCTCACCATAACCGCAAACGGGTTTGGAAAGAGGACGCACATCGGGGAGTATCCGGCTCACAACAGGGCAGGGCAGGGGGTCATCACAATTAAGGTTAATGAGAAGATCGGGGATGTCGTAGGGGTCAAGATGGTTGAGGATTCCGATGACTTACTCATTGTAACCTCCGTAGGGAAAATAATTCGCCTGGACATGTCGGAAATTTCAGTGATTGGCCGTAACACCAAGGGGAGGATACTGGTTAGGATGGATTCCTCCGAACAGGTGGTCGATGTGACGAGGGCCGATCCGAATGCTGAAAGCCTCGAAGAGGATCAGATTCTGCCTGAAAATCCCTAATGCTTTAGAATTCAGGATTCCTGATGAAATTTGCCATAGCATTCATCGTCGTCTTTACGAGCATTATTTCAATCGCCGATGCTTTTGAAAAACCGATGGATCAGGTTTCGCTCGTTCCTCAATGGGTTCCACAAGCTCAATTTGCGGGCTACATGGTGGCTTTGGACAAAGGTTTTTACAGAGAGGCGGGGATTGATCTGACCTTGAAGGAAGGGGGGCCGTCCAAGCCGCCTTTTGGACAAATAGCCACCGGAAAAGCCACATTTTGCACCGATTGGCTTACCAATGGAATACGTCAAAGGGCAATTGGGCAGCCCATAGTAGAACTTGCCCAGATAATCCAGAAATCAGCATTAATATTGGCCGCTAAAAAAGCTAGCGGGATAACCAAGCCACTAGATCTGGATGGTAAAAAAGTCGGTCTGTGGGAGGGACACTTTTATTTACAGCCGATGCTGTTTTTCAAGAAATTTGGTGTCAATGTCGAGGTCATACCAAACTACACATCCGTGGGCCTGTTTCTTAAAGGAGCCCTGGATGCCATGTCAGTAATGTATTACAATGAATATCACACTCTTATCCAGAACGGACTGGATGCCGACGAATTAACCACCTTTGTTTTTAGCGACTACGATCTGAATTTTCCTGAAGACGCAATATTCACTCTCGAATCTACCTACAAGAAAGATCCCGATCTGTGTAAACGCTTCGTGGACGCCTCAATCCGGGGATGGATCTACGCTTTCGATCATCAAGAAGAAGCCCTTGATATTGTTATGAAATATGTGAATCAGGCCAACACTCCCACGAACAGGCCTCACCAGAAGTGGATGCTGACAAAGATGAAAGAACTGGTGGACGTAACCGTCGATGGTCGAAAAATTGGGAGGCTGTATCGGGAGGATTACATGCGGGTGGCGAAAATCATGCTTGAACAAAAAATGATCAGCGACATCCCCAGCTTTGAGGAATTCTACAGGGGCGAGCGTTGAAAACCCGTATCTGGAATCACATCATTTTTAAGCTTGCCTTGATGGTGATCGCCGCAAGTTCGGTGGTTTTCGGTTTTGTCCTGACCTATAGCTACACGTTTTCCAAAGATATCATACTTCATGACGCTGAGCGTCGGGCGAGGTATCTGGCTCTATCTGTTGCAAGGAGGATAGAACAGGAATTCCGCTCTGTTGAGAAGGCTCCCTTGGGACTTAAGGCTTTCCTGGAAAATCCGAATTCAGATTTGGCGAACCTCGACAGTTTTATCAAGAGAACCGTGCGGGATTATCCGGAAGTTTTCGGTGTGGCCGTGGGTTTTGAAGAATGGTCATACAACAAGGAAACCCCACTGTATTTGTGTTATTATTATAGAAAAAACGACAAATTGATATATGAATCCCTGACTCCTGAGACCGAGGATTATTTTCGTGAGGACTGGTATCATATTCCAAAAGTTCTTGATAGGCCTTGCTGGATAGAGCCTTACTACGAACAGAGCGCCGGTGGCCTGCTGATGACCTCATACTCCGTGCCCTTCTATCACGTTAACCCGGATGGTAGTCAGGGCGCCTTTCGGGGAATAATATCAGCGGACATATCTCTTGAATGGCTCAGTAAAGTCGCGGCGTCCGTTACTACGGTCAGGGATTCTCAATTTTTCATAATCTCGGATTCGGGACGATTTGTAACTCATCCGAAATCCGAATTCATAATGAGGGAGACGCTGTTCAGCATCGCAGAGAACTTCAATGACACCAAACTGCGTGAACTTGGTCGAGCCATGCTCAAAGAAGGATCAGGGCTTACCGTATTGGATCAGTCGCCGCTATTTCCAAATGGCGCAATTTTGGCCCATGCCCAGATACCATCACCCAAATGGTCGCTGGCCGCTGTTTATTCCAAGGGAGCCCTTCTGGAAGACATACAACGACTGCATCAGGAAACTCTAATTCTCTCCGTTCTGGGTATCTTGCTGATGTTAGTCCCAAGTTACCTTGTCGCAAGGTCTATCGCAAAACCGCTGCGTAAAATGGCCGCGGCAGCCAGAAAGATCAAACAGGGCGAACTTGATATTGATCTGAGTGACATCAAGGCGAAAGATGAAGTCGGTGAGCTTGCTGAATCTCTCACAGAAATGAGTCAGGGCCTCAAGGAGCGTGATTTCATCCGCGACACCTTCGGCCGTTATTTGACCAAGGAAGTCGTCAGCAGCATCCTCGAATCCAAGGATGGGCTGAAGTTGGGTGGCGAACAACGCGAAATATCGGTCATGATGTCTGATTTGAGAGGCTTTACGGCTTTAACATCCAACATGGCGCCGGAGGATGTCATCAAGTTCCTCAACCGCTATCTCGGAAGCATGATAGACATTCTGATCGAATATCGTGGGACCATTGACGAAATCATAGGTGATGGCATCCTGGCTTTCTTTGGCGCCCCGCAGGACCTCGATGATCATCCTTCCAGGGCAGTCGCATGCGCTCTGACAATGCAGAACGCCATGGAACATATTAATGCTCTCAACGAAGCTGAAGGATTACCACACCTGGAAATGGGGGTGGCAATAAATACGGGAGCGGTCGTTGTCGGAAATATCGGATCGGAAAAGAGATCCAAATACGGAGCTGTAGGGGCGCAGGTCAATTTCACGGGACGCATGGAATCTTTCACCACCGGCGGTCAAGTGCTAGTCAGCCAGTCAACTTATGACAAGCTGGCGGATAAACTTGAAATCAAGAACACTCTCAGCGTTGAAATGAAAGGCGTGGTAGGCAAAGTAAATCTGTACCAGGTGACCGGCATAAAAGGAGAACATCCGGTAAAACTCAATGATCGCTGTTACAAATTCAAGGATCTTGATAACCCGTTGAGCGTATGTTTCTTTGGCATGGATTCCAAGATAATCGATGAGACCTCACGAAAAGGCTCCATTGTTCAATTGTCGCCAACGGGAGCCGTCATGAAAACAACCGACCCAATAAACCAATGGGAAGATCTGAGGATGAGCTTGTGCGATGAAGCCTACGACGGTTTCGGTGATATGTATGGAAAGGTCATTTCAGTCATCAATGATGAAGGTTATGCTTTCGCTACAATAAGGTTTACTTCAGTGGCGCCCCAAATTTACAAGGTGTTCAGGGACACTCTAGCTAACGATAGCTTGTAAGGAGGGTAGTCCGTAGGCAATGTTCAAGATGAGGAAAATGACGCGAACTCATGGATCTGAGATTAACTTCGATCATATAAAGAAAGGACTTTGAGAATGAAGAAATTAGCCTGTTTATCCTTGTTGTTGCTTTTGGTGGGTTTTTCAAGCTTATGCTTTGCGGATTCAGTGATACCGAATCTTGTTGGAACTTGGATCGTAAAAGCTGAGGGCGGAGTGCTGCTAAAGGGAAGCGACCCCGGAGCCCTTACTCATCACAAAGGAGAATTTTCCTCTCTTGAAGCGGAAGCCGTGGTGACCAAACAACAGGGAAGGGTATTACACGGGACTTTTAAATCCCCGAGAGCCACGGAAAAATTTATCGCTGTCATCGGACACGATAACGAAACCCTATACTACGCGGACCAGGATGGATTCATTGAAGGCTTTATAGAAGACAACGACACAATAGAAATAGTTTACCGCCACATTTCGCCAAACGACATCGTGGTGGGTGTGGGAACATGGAATAGAAAGAAATAACTCTTTTCAATTGAATAGCTGTCCATGTCCCATTCGACAAACTTTGTGCTAGGTTGAAAAAAATGGACACCAATGTTTAATCTAAAAGCAAGACGGAGGTGTCAGAGTGGAAAAGAGAAAGTTACCGTACAGCAGATACTCCAGGGAGTTTAGGGAAGAGGCTGTAAGGCTGGTTGTATCTTGCAGGCCACAAAGACCTTTATACGAAGGCGATAGTGGGTTACTCCATGGCAGAGCGGCTAACCAGACAATTAGTGATAGAATCCTTGAAGCGATCCGTCTCCATGAACCGGCCAAAGGCTAATTTAATCCATCATTCAGACCGCGGGACTCAATATTG
>JBFXII010000143.1:0-7322 GCA_050176095.1 Desulfomonilaceae bacterium | reverse complement strand
GGTTAAATTAAATTGAATGTCGGATCTTTATTTTCAGTTAATCTGTGGTAGATCAGAATTAATTAAATGGAAGAGCCAATTTGGATGCCCAGAGATCTCGCTGGCATCCAAATTGATAGTTTCAAAATGACTAAGGTAGGGTTATTCCAGAATTGTTAGATCCATCTGGCCGTTACGGTCTTTTCATCCAGGAATAGCCTCATAGAGGCCATTCTGCTTTTGGCCCCTCCAAAGAATGATTTTCTTTTTGACCCTAGTGGAAAGAATGCGTAGGGTTGAGGCACTCCAACATTGATTCCGACATTACCGACGTTTACCTCACGAGCAAACTTTCTGGCTACTTTGCCGCTTTCTGTCATAATACATGCCGAGTGTCCCAGATCAGTCTTCGTGTTGATCCACTCTATGACCTGATCCAGGCTATCAGCGCGAATTAAACCCGCAACGGCTCCAAAAGCTTCCTCTTTTGCTGAGTTCATGTCTGGATGTAGATTTTCCAGAATGGTTGGGCCCATGAAATAGCCTTTTTTGAGCTCGGGGGGTAAAATTCTGCCGTCCTGGACAATCCTGGCGCCTTCAGCCACACATCTTTCGACCCATCCGGCTACTTTTTCCATCCCGGATCTACTGCAATATGGACCCATAGACGTGGATTCATCCAGACCATAGCCCAACTTCATGTTTCTGGCATCTTGGACAAATTTCTCTTTGAATTCATCGTAAATATCGCCAATGACCACTACATTGTCTGATCCAAGGCATCTTTGCCCGGTCATACCAAAACAACCTTGACGGACGAATGGGACTATCTTTCCTACGTCAACATCTGGCATTATAACGACGGTATTTTTCCCATTTCCGTTAATAGATGAATTCTTTCCCAATTGACCACAAAGTTTGAATAGGTCCCAGCCAGCATGGCTAGAGCCAATGAATCCGAGTCCCTGTATCTCAGGCTGTTCCAGGATGTATTTGTTGATTTCGCGACCACCATGCACAAGATTTATGGCTCCTGGAGGCCAACCGGCTTCTAAGGCTACTCTTGCAATATACTCGGCCGCAATAGGGTCCTGTCGGCTAGGGCTTACAACAACTGAACAACCTGCCGCAAGCGCATAAGGCACGAAGGAGGACCATGCATGCATTGGAATGTTTGATGGGGTAATTATCAGAAATGGTCCAAGTGGTTCCCAGGTTAACCACATGTCAATCCCGTTGGCAAGATTGTCTAGGTGTTCATTTCTCGACACCAGACCATAGGCCGCCGAACAAGCGGATTCGATATTTTCTATGACACGCCTGACTGAACCAATGGATTCTTTGATAGTGCGACCATGATCTTGAGTGAGGACTCTAGTAAGATCACTAAAATGTTCCTCGAATTTCTGCCTCATGTCAAAAAGCATACGAGCTCTTTCACGTAGCGCTATTTTGCTCAGAGCTTCAAATCCTTTTTGAGCCGCCTCTACTGCTGCTCTAGCTTCCTGTTTTGTGGCGGTTGGATACTGTGCTATCACTTCGCCAGTGGCTGGATTGGGGGTGTCTTGGATTGTACTTGACTCGGAATCCACCCACTCTCCACCGATGAGAAGTTTCAATTTGCCATAGTATGGTTTTACTTCCGGAAGTAAGGCCATAAATAAGGGACCTCCTTAAGTCTCAAGAGTAATTCTCTTCGAGTTTTCAAATGTACAGTAATTACTGTCATCTCTTCATCATGTTAGGTAAGTAAAGAGCAATGTCCGGGAATATGGTGAGAATTACGGCTACAGCAATAATTGAAAGCAGAAAAGGCGTAGCGCCCTTCATCACCGTTTCGAGACTTACTCCTTTGGCAGAGCCTGCAACGGTAAACAAATTCAATCCCATGGGAGGTGTTATCAAACCCGCTTCCATCATTAGCACCGCAATTACTCCAAACCAAACGGGGTCGAAATGCAAAGCTAATATTATAGGGAAGACAACGGGAAGCGTTAACACCATCATTGAAATGGCGTCAATGAAGCAGCCTAGAAGTAGATATATAAGCAATATAAGAGTGTGAACAACATATGGAGAGACGTCCAGGCTCGTCACCCAGCTAGCTGTTTTAACAGGAATCGTAGATAGGGCCATAAAATAGCTGAAAACGTTGGCTCCTGCGACAAGCATGAGCACCATTGCTGAAATGCGCAGCGACTCTGTCATTGCTGTAAACAAGGCTGGCCAGCTGAGTTTTCGTTTTAGGAGAGCGACCAGCAAGAGGAGTGTCGCTCCAACTGCTCCAGCTTCGTCAGGCGTAAAGAATCCGGAATAAATGCCTCCCATGACAAAAAGAAACAAGAATAAGGGTTCCTTAACACCTTTTAGAGCTGAAACTTTCTGTCTCCATGTCACAGGCTCGAGAATGGCCGGAGCGGATTGAGGATACTTTTTTGCCCAGACTATTACTACCGCGATGTAGCTCAGGGCAAGCAACAGGCCTGGAAGGACTCCGGCAATCAGAAGCTTGCCGATGGATTGCTCAGTGAGCATCCCGTAAACGACAAATCCTATACTAGGTGGTATTAGAAAACCAAGTGTTCCGCCGGCTGCCACACTCCCTGTTGACAGTTTCTGATCATAATTAAAGCGGTTCATCTCTGGCAGGGCAACCGTCGACATGGTTGCCGCAGTGGCTACCGACGAGCCCGAAACAGCAGCGAAAGCGCCACAAGCTCCAATTGTTGCAACGGCTAAACCCCCGGGAACTTTTCGAGTCCATTTATCGAACGAGGCGTATAGTTCACGGGTCATCCCTGAACTACCTGCAAAAGAGCCCATTACTATGAATAGAGGAATCACTGTGTAGGGATAGAAGGACACCACTTCCCACATTGTGCTAGCGGTTACAGGCATGGCAGCATCAAGGGACGTCAGTACAGTCAATCCTACAAATCCTATAAACATCATCGCAAAGGCTATATGCATACCGCAAAAAATCAGTAAGAAGACGGCCAAAGATCCAATGGCTCCCACGGTTACTGGATCCATATTCATGTGAATAGCCTCCGCAGATTGTCCATTAGGTCAAAAAAGAATTCCACGAACAAGAATACGCCAGCCACAAAAACCAGCAACCTAAAAGGCCATTGCGGAATTCTAAGCATATCCGACACCGACACTGTCTCGAACGTGAGCACCCAGCCCTGCCAAGCCAATACAAGAATGACGGACATTGTTAGTAGTGTTGTGAATACAGATAACAAAGCAGAAAGCCTGGTTGGGAGCCGGTCAACAAGTATTGTCACTCGGACATGATCCTTCATTTGCTGCGCATAGGCTAAGCCGAGCAAAATGAAAACAGACAGAACGTAACTAGACATCTCAAAGGCTCCAGGGATTGGTTTAGACCAAATGTCGCGGCTGGTAGCATCAGCTGAAGTAAGAAACATCATAGGGAAAATGAGAAACATAGCTACATAGCCCAACAATCGAGTAATACCCTGAACAAAAGTTCTGACTGATTGAAACATCATATCCCCTCGTGATCCGGCTCCGTTAAAAAATAAGATTACTTCTTCTCTTGTTCAGTCCACTCGGGAGGACATGCGACACAAGATGTGCCAAGTTCGTTGGCAATTTGGTTATACATTAATACGGCTTCCTTGGCCTGTACGCCTTTTTTCGCCAACTCATCAGCCCACTGGCGTGTGCATTCCTGAAATTCCTTGAACCATGCTGCTTCTTGCTCTTTGGGAAGGTCGTAAACATTTACCCCTTTGGCTTTCACCTCGTCCATCATCTTGGAGTATACTTCTTTGTTGAGGCCGTGAGTAGTCGCAAAAGGATTTCCGCATACTTCCATTATAATCTTTTGAAGATCAGGTGGTGTCTTGTCCCACGTCTTCTTGTTCATAATCACGCCTTCGGAAACACAACCAAATGTCGCCTTGACTGCATGTTTAGCAACTTCATGCAATTTGAACGCTAAAATTAGAGGGGGACACGTGACCAATCCGTCTATGGTTCCTGTATCCATTGCCATGTAAACATCGCCCAGCGGCATGAACACAGGTTCGGCTCCTAGCGCCTTAATGTAATTGGTTTGCATACCTCCGGGTGAACGAATTTTCATTCCTTTTAGGTCTTCCAGGCTCTTGACCGGTTTGGTTGTCCACAAAAAGGCCTGGATGCAACCATTAAGCTCTATCACTTTAACATCTTGAAATTCCTTATCAAGAGCTTTATGAAGCATTTTGTTGCCGATGTCGGTTGCTAAATCCTTTCCATCAACCCAAGCAGCTAGAGACAATACGTCTGTGAGAGGAAATTTTCCTGGAGTCCACGTGGCGGTGAAATAACCCATGTCCGCCAGACCTTTTTTTACGATGTCAAAGTGTTCCGGACCTTTACCCAAAGCCCCTCCAGCATACATCGTATAAGTAATTCTGCCGTCGCTTCTCTTCTTGAGTTCTTCTAACATAGGAATCCAGACCGTAGTTACCTCACGGCTTGCAGGTGGATGCCAGGTGCTAAACTTGATATGCAATTTAGAATCCTGAGCAGATGCGGGTACAGTTGACGAAAGCAGCCCTATTGATATCAATAGAGCTATGGCCAAACAAATGCCTCTCTTCATAGGAGACCTCCCGTTTTAATTTTCAATTGGGCCGGTAAACCGGGTTGTTAACCAACGCCGATTCATGACTGATTACCATAAACCGACGCAATGCTATCAATCTCAGAGATATATTACCTGTTTTGCTCCGAGGGGTAAAATCTTTTGGATAGGCCAGGACTCTTATGGCAAAGAAAAACGACAAGTTCCAAACGCTTCCGTGTCTAACGTTGTATCATCTGCTCATGATAAGTGATTTAGACATGTTTCTCAACCAACCAAGCTATCAAAAGCTCCTTGCTTTTTATTCGGAAAGAATGCGCCTCAGTTCCACAGAACTCTTTAAGGTATATGATCCGATCCAAATTAAGTATTTATTAATGAATTAAGTATGTATTAAATCTACAACTGAGTCAACATTATTTTTTTGCTTGGACTCATATTTGCTCACTGTTAAGCAAAATGAACGCTGGAATCAGTGATGTGGATGAGGTCATCCCAGCATAAAATCGGTTCTGGTGGCTGTTTGAGTTTAGCTAGGTTATTGGAGGGTTTGACTGTAAATTTGAATCGTGACAGAAGCTTGTGAGGAATCGACTCAAACAAAGACCGGTCTTGATTCTTACATAGCTATGTGGGGGGTCTACCGCGTATCGGAAAATGACTAGACCAATGAGCTGAAACTAAGCCTTTGGTGATGCCGCTATTCCAAATAATAGCGATCAACGTAATGCATGATTCAAAGCGTCGCAATTTTTCTCAACGCCAGATTCCAAATTTAAGGCGGGACATGGCCCGCCTGAATTTGTTCATGATCATTTTTTGAAGTTTTTCAACACATTAATGACAGCTTCGTTCCTGCGGGACATGGCCCAGACCATTGCGGTCCATCCGTTTCGATCCTGGGCGTTAATTTCAGCGCCTTCCTCCAGGAGAGCTTTTACGATATCCTCATGGCCGCGATACGCCGCCATAATAAGGGCGGTGTTACCGTATTCGTCAGCTGCTTCGAGATCCACTGGATATTCCAATAAGAGTTTTACGACTCCGAGGTGGCCAGCTCGTGCCGCACGCATCAAACTATTTACTCCGGTGTCATCCTTGGCGTTGTAGTTTGCGCCCCAATCGAGTAATTGTCTCACTATTTCTTCATGTCCTCGACGACTAGCCTTCATGAGCGGAGTGGCTCCATAAGGATCAGGAATATTAGGATCTGCGCTATTATTGAGAAGAATCTTTACAACATCTGTAAAACCCATTGACGCTGCCCAAAGCAAAGGAGTCCATCCCATTTCATCTTTTTTTTCAACTCCCGCCCCTGAAGTTAATAGGGCTCTGAGTTCACTCAAGTTGCCTTCTTTGGCCGCCTGTAAAACTTTACTTTCCATCTTCCATAAACCTCCTGGGTTAGGTGCGTCGTTAAAAGTGACTCTATCAGTGTAAATCAAAGTGTTTACATTTTTCAGTTTCATCTTTTAAACAATCAAGTTTTGTGCCAAATCTGAGAAAAAAATTAAGGAGGACAAAAAAATCATTTTCTGACCGTGGTAGCTTGAATGTTTAGCCTACTCGATTAAAAGCCAAAAAGCTCTTGCTTTTCGTGTTCTGAGTGGTAGTGAAAAATAGCAAACTGGCCGAGCGCAGCCGTTTATTCCTAAACTTGCCAATCGAAAGAAAATGTGGAGAATGGACGTCAATTCATGTTTGGAGAATAAGGTTCTAAAAATACATCAAATACATGTTTTTTCTCGTTGGCTCAATTCTTTTTTTGATGTAAGTCACAAATTTGATGGATTATCGAAGAGTTTCCAACAGAATGCATTTACTAAATAATCTGCTCGGAGTAGAAGTTGCAAGTATATAGACGTTTACTCAAATACCTTAAACCATATTTAACCAGGCTTATATTAGCCGGAATATGTATGATGGGCGTAGCCATCCTAACGGCGTCTCTTGCCTATTTGGTGAAACCTGCCTTGGACGACATTTTCTTTGAAAAGAATCACCACATGCTTTTCATGATACCGCTAGTAGTTGCTTGCGTATATGTTTTTAAGGGTTTCTGTGATTTCGGACAGTATTACCTAATGTCATTCATCGGGCAGAGTGTAATTAGAGATCTGCGTGATGAAATGTTTCAGAAGCTCTCTGATATGTCAGTTGGTTTTTTTGTGAGACATTCGACTGGAGAACTATTGTCTAGGATGAATAACGATGTGATGATGGTTCAGGGGGCCATGACCAATGCCATAACAGGTATTGTGCGTGACGTTCTAACGGTCATCAGTCTTATTTTTGTTGTTTTTTATCGTGATTTCAAGCTCGCTTTGATAGCTATGATTGTATTTCCGCTAGCCATATATCCTCTTTTGACTTTTGGGAGGCGGTTGAAGAAATATTCGCGTCGAATGCTAGTGTCATTGGAAGACATCACAGAGCGACTCAATGAAACCATCACAGGTATAAGAATTGTCAAAGCTTTTGCCATGGAGGGTTATGAAAAAGAGCGTTTTACTGAGGTAAATCAGACCCTTTTTAACGCCTTCATGAAGCGTTTCAAAGTTAGGGCTTTATCCAATCCGGTTATGGAAACGCTCGGTGGTTTTGGAGTTTGCGCCATCGTTTTTTATGGCGGATATCAAGTCATAAATGGATATTCTACGCAGGGAACCTTTTTTTCCTTCATGGCCGCTCTACTAATGCTTTATGAGCCTATAAAAAGGATCAATGAGGTTAACATAAC
>JBFXII010000142.1:0-7335 GCA_050176095.1 Desulfomonilaceae bacterium | reverse complement strand
GCGCTCGACGATCAGGATCGACCTGTATCGGTAAGCTCCAGCGGTGATGATGAAAGAAACGTTATAGTATGGATGGACCACCGGGCTGTCGAACAGGCTGCGCGAATCAATGCCGGGGGACATGAGGTATTGCGTTATGTTGGTGGAACCATCTCCCCGGAGATGGAGTCGCCGAAACTCATGTGGCTCAAGGAAAATCTCCCTGATAGTTGGAAGCGGACACGTCGTTTTTTCGACCTGGCTGATTTCCTGACTTACCGTGCCACGGGCGATGAAACACGTTCTCTGTGTACTACGGTTTGCAAGTGGACTTATCAAGGTCACCTTAGATCGGCAAATCCCCTTAGCGTTGGGAAGTGGGAGGACACTTACTGGCAATCAATTGGGCTTGGTGAAATTGTGTCGGAGGGTTACCAGCGCATCGGGACACGCATAAGACCGATGGGCGAACCAATCGCTAATGGCCTTACTCAAAACTCAGCCAGGAATCTTGGCCTCAAAACGGGAACACCTGTTGCCGTTTCAATAATAGACGCCCACGCTGGCGGGGTTGGTCTTCTCGGAGCCGCCACACCTGAAAGCGGTGATATTGATCTAGAGAAAAGACTTGCGCTAATTGGCGGCACATCGAGTTGTCACATGGCTGTCTCCAAAGAGCCTCGATTTGTGAAGGGTGTGTGGGGACCTTTTTATTCGGCAATGATTCCGGACTTCTGGCTCACCGAAGGCGGCCAATCAGCCACAGGAGCGCTTATTGATCACATCATTTTCAGTCACGTTCATGGCCGAGAGCTTGAGCAAGACGCAAAAAATCGTGGAGTAACTGTTTATGAAATTCTTGCGGAAGTTCTCGACAGGCTGGCATGGGAAGTGGAGTTTCCCGCTCAACTGACCAAAGAAATTCACGTTCTACCGGATTTTCATGGAAACCGGTCTCCACGAGCTAATCCTGAGGCTCGTGGGATGATTTCAGGTCTGAGGCTTAGTGACAGCCTTGAAGAATTAGCCCTTTTATATCTGGCTACAGTTCAGGCAGTGGCTCACGGCGCTCGTCATATACTAGACGCCATGACGCAGGCCGGCTATGAGATAGACGTCATACTTGTAACCGGTGGGGGCGCCAAGAACCCAATTTTCCTGCACGAACACGCAGACATCACGGGACGAAAAATTATTCTACCTGAGGAAACTGAGGCAGTGCTTCTGGGGTCAGCAATGCTTGGGGCGGTAGCCGCTAGGGACTATGGGACAGTTACCGAGGCAATGACTTCAATGAGCGCTGTGGACAGGGTGATAGAGCCCCGTAGGGAGAAGGTGGCGAAATACCACCAAGCCAAGCACGACATTTTTCTGAGGATGTATGAGGATCAGCTTGAATACAAAGCGCTTATGAACCAATGTCGTCAGTGAAAAGCCGCAAAGTAAGCTTTTTTATGGCTAATTGATACAATGTTTTTAGTATGATCTGATGAAGGGGAGTAGTCCATAGCATTTTTCTGGTCGATCAGTCTAATCCCAGAATCAGTGTGCGTTCCAGAGAAATTTGACTGTTGAGTTGGGCCTGCTGATGTTGCCGTAGAACGATGTTGTTGACAAGTTGAGTAGGAAATTATAGAAGGGTGAGGGTATACGAATCTCGTGAATGGGGAGAATTTGGTCATGAAGCTTCGATTATTTCTCAATGAACCGAATGGCAAGGCCTGAGAGCATTTTCTGGAACTGGCGCCCAGTTTGAGCGTTAAGTACCCGATAAGTATTGAGACCGAAATCCACACCAGGGAATATTACAGATCCGAAGAGTGGCTTGACACTGAGCTACCTATGGCTCCTGCCATCATGATAGATGATGATGTTATAGTGGAAGGCGCCGACATTTCGGAAGACGAGTTAGAAGCAGAAATCACCTCGAGATTTTGATAATGTGATGTTTAGATGTGAGTGAGGGGTTTTACAGCAAAAGAGGTGTTATTTGAAGGATGTTTGCTGATTATCCTTCTGAATCAGAAGCACTGAACAATTGTCATCGCCGCCGTTAGAGTTTGCTTCAGCTATTAGATCATCACAAGCCGACTGGATGGAGTGGGCTCTGCGCACTTTTTCCAGAATAGTTTTTTCCGCAACCATATCAGTAAGACCGTCAGAACATAAAAGCAGCAAATCTGTTTCAGCCAACTCAACTTTTCTTATTCTGGGCTCAAGTTCATCATCAATGCCTAATGCCATGTAAAGGCCATGACGAGCAGGATGGGAGCGGGCATCTTCAAAAGAGATCAGGCCCTGTTCCATCCATTCACTCAAGAAAGTGTGATCTTTCGTTAGCGGTTCGATTTTGTCATGGCGGATGTGGTACGCTCTGCTATCACCGACATGTCCTATGATAAATGATGAATTGCCAACACGTAGAGCGACCACCAGGGTTGTTCCCATATCCTCGTATTGAGAATTATTTCTGGAAGCTGCAAGTATGGCGTTGTGGGCATTCCAGAAAACCTGGTTCATCAGTTTTGTGGGGTCAATTTTCTTGTTCATGGTTATTCCAAAGGAATCGATTAAAGTTTGTATTGCCATTTTACTTGCAACATGACCGGCTTTGTGTCCTCCCATACCATCAGCGATTGCAAAGACTCCCCTAGAGCAGTCTGCAAGAAGGGCATCCTCATTAGTTTGTCTTTTAAGGCCAGAGTCGGTGTTAAATGCTGCTTTTAAACGATTTTGTTCTATTAATACGGACATGATTTGCCTGCGATGTGGTGGTTTTGTTAGTTGGTCAACAAAAAATCAATTTGGTAGTTTCAGCAGGGCAGTGTTATCGGAACTGCTTGACTTCCGTCAAATTTTGTCCAAAGAGAATAATTGCACTTCGACGCCATTTCTTTTCAATTTCTCACAGAATTCTTTTAGGATGGGTTCCACTCCTGATTCGAGTTCGTCTTTAAAGGACATGTGCAAACTCATGTTTTTTTGGTCATGACGCTGATTTGTTTTAGCTGGTTTTACGCTGTTTGCAATAGAGTTTAGTTCATTGATGACCTCGGAGATATCCTGAAATCGCAACTCGGGCTTTTTTTCAGTAGCTTTTTTGATGAAAGAGGCGAATTGTTCCGGTAAGTCGGGATTGAAATCGCGTGGATCGGGAGTAGCTTTTGTCATGTGATATTCAAGAACCTGACAAATATCATCAGGATACGGTCTTACGCCAGTGGCCATTTCAAATGCGGTAATTCCTAGCGAATAAATATCCGTTCTCGCGTCCACCGGTTCTCCTTCGATTTGTTCCGGAGCCATATAATGTGGACTTCCAGGCATGTCATCTGAACAGCCTCCGATTGGTGTGGCCAAACCGAAGTCCACGATCTTTACCTTGTCACCTTGCTGTATAAAGATGTTCCCAGGTTTAACGTCCTGATGCGCCACCCCGTTTTGATGAGCAAATCCAAGACCACAGCTGATTTGGGATAACAAGTTGACTATTCTTGGAAGGGGTAATTTGAATCCGGAATCTATTACATCCCGCAATGTCATGCCTGATAGATATTCCATTATTATGAATACGGTCTTATAACTCAGTTCAATGTCGTAAACTCTAACGATGTTGTCATGACTCAGGGTAGCGATTGTTTTCGCCTCTTTCTGGAATGTTTGAAAGAAATCCGAATCCAGGGCCATACTGTGCTTGAGCATTTTGACAGCCACGGGTAAGTTCAAGATTGAGTGGAAGCCTTTATAGACTATGCTCCAACCGCCTTCAGCTATAACGTCGGTGATTCGATATCGTCCGATATTCTTTTCAGCGGTGATTTTTTGGCTGCATAGCCTCTCTGTGGCCAGGTCGGTCAGAAATTCCGTTAGATCAGGGCAAGTTTGGGCAAACTGTTCGAAAGCTTCCTTGTCTAAGGCCCATACGACAACATCACTCATCGCATCGACATTTGCGCTTCTACAATCTCCTGTGATCAGAGCAAGTTCTCCGAATATGTCCCCCGGCTTCAGATGTCCCATGATATGCGATTGCTGATTCTTTTGCAGATTGACCTCACATGACCCGTGTTGAAGGATGAAGAGTCTGTCCCCGTGGGCGCCTTGATGAATGATTCTGTGGCCGACAGGAAAGGTTATTCGCCTTAGAGTCGAAAGCATATTCTTTTGTAGAGGCTCCGGGGTTACCCGTAAAAGGGTCGTTCGCATCAGGAAAAGAAGGTCCGGATTAGAGATTTTTGGATTTTTGCGTGAAAAGGCTTTTACGGGGGTAAATTGTTGACCTCCAGTTAGACAGCGGCAGGCGCTTGCTTGCGATTGCGTCAAATCCCGTCTGTCAAATAACTTTTCGGAAGACTCGAATGATGAGGACTCCGATCGACCAAGGGTTTCTGAATTGACTTGCCGACTCGTTTCTATGAGAGAGGTCATGGGAATTCCTTTCATATGCGCCGGAAGGCCATTTCAATCCGGAAGCAGTTAACAGAAAGTTTGCAGATGTCCGCAAACAAAATTGTCGAGTGTAAATACGCACAAGTTAATGATTCAACATGGTTTGCTTCGTTCTTGTCGCTCCGCTAAAGCAAGCCGAAATCTTTGAAGAAATTTGTACTTGAAGCGACACCTTAGCCCGTGTTGAATGAGCAACGGTATGTTCGGGGTATTTCCCATTATTCTTGATTAAAAAGGTAAGACAACAAAATGACATTGACTTAAGTCAAGAAATTCCATCGTGGGTAATTTTTTTGCAAGGCTTGGGAGATAATGACCAAAATTGTTTATAGATCCGGTTATAAATTCGTCATGGCAGTTTGGCCTGTAATGATTGACTGTGAGACTATGTTGTTGGTTTAGGTCTTTGATTCAGGTGCTAGATAGCCCACCCTGCAACCAAGACAAATGCATGTTCCGTTATTTTCATTACGTTTCGGTAAAAAATATTGTCTTTCAAATATAAGAAAAATGTTTGATGGTAATGAGATATTGAATTGAGAACTAACTATGTCTGGGTTATAATTTGTCCTGTTTTTTGTCGTATGGAGCTAAAATCCTTTCATCATTGACACATCAAAGAATTGAGGACTTACGTGGGATCTATGAACGCTAAACCTATGATTGATCAGTTGGTTGAATAGCAGTCAATCATTCGGACGACTTTAGGGGAACCAGCGCCGACGAAAGAACAGCTTGTCGAATTACTGACCATCGTAAACACGCGCCTTGAGGGAATTACTGATGGATCTGTCCAGTCTGTGGCGCCAGCACCGTATTTGGAATCGGGAAATGTCAACAATGGTCGAACAGTTGGCTGCGGTAGGACTTTAGGGGAATCAGAGGGCAGAAGCGATTTACTTCGACAGATGTTTGAGAAGTTGCCCATTCCCGTTTGTATAACAAGGGTTTCAGATGATTTGATTCTATACCACAACCCTGAGTGGATCGAGGCCATCGGTCATGACATTTCAGGGCTCATTTGCGCGGATAATTGGTGACATTTGGCTTATCCTGAACCAGAATATAGAAACCAGATTCTCAAGGAATGGAAAAGGAGAGTTAAGGCCGCTGAGGTGAATAAGGGTTCCGTTGAGCCTTTGGAAGCGGTTGTCACATGTTTGGATGGTTCACGCAAGATCATAAAATGGGGATTGATGTCTGACGGTTCTCACAATTTCATTTACGGTATAGATTTGACTGAATATAGGCGTTTGGAGAATGCGTTAAGGGAGAGTGAGGAAAAGTATCGACAACTTACAGAAGAGGCGCCGGACTGGATCTGGGAAATGGACACTGAGGGTCATGTTACTTATAGCAATCCTGCAATATTGGACATTACCGGATACACTGTTGAGGAGATTTCTGGCGTGACTGCATACAATTTTATACATCCTGATGAAATAGAACCGATAAGCAAACTATTGGAGGATTGTATAAATA
The DNA here is from genome assembly GCA_050176095.1 of Desulfomonilaceae bacterium. Taxonomy (GTDB): domain Bacteria; phylum Desulfobacterota; class Desulfomonilia; order Desulfomonilales; family Desulfomonilaceae; genus CAITZA01. The sequence continues at coordinate 1,425 of JBFXII010000142.1, read as the reverse complement.
GAAAGAAGGGTTGGAAGAACTTTGAGAAGAGATGGATACACAAGGACGGTTCCATCCGCACCTTCGAGGCGGCAGGGGCGCCGGTTTTTGACGCCAACGGAAAAGTTGTGGGCTTTAGGGGTGTAGACAGAGACATTACAGAGAAGAAACGAGTGACTGATGAGCTTCATCGAGCGCTGGCTCTTGCGCAACAATTGAGAGTTGAAGCGGAATTGGCGAGCAGGAGCAAATCGAAATTTCTGGCAAACATGAGTCACGAGCTTAGGACGCCACTCAACGCCATAATCGGGTTTTCCGAACTCCTGAAAGGGGGTTACTACGGGGACATTAACGAAAAGCAATTATCTTACCTAAAGGCTATTCACGATTCCAGTTCACATCTTCTACAATTGATCAATGATATCTTGGACCTTGCCAATGTGGAGGCAGGAAAAATAAAGATTGACCCTTCGAGTTTTTCGCTGAACCTGTTGCTCCAGAATGCCCTCGCTATGTTCCGGGGAACGGCCTTGAAGAGAGGCCTGAATCTGGAGCTGAAAATAGCGAACGAATTCAAGGAGGACGATATCTGGGCAGATCATGTGAGACTCAAGCAGGTTGTCATCAATCTACTCTCAAATGCTGTGGAATTTACTCCATCAGGTGGACGGATTGCGTTGGAAGCCGAACTGGTGGAACAAGAAATACGGATAAGAGTTTGCGACACGGGTATAGGGATTAAACCAGAGGATCAGGAGAAGATATTTGAGGAATTCGGACAGGCTGAAAATTCCATTCCACGTTGTAATCAAGGGACTGGGCTGGGCTTGTCTCTTACACGAAAATTGGTGGAACTCCATGGCGGTCGTATATGGGTAGAGAGCGAAGGAGAAAATAAAGGGAGCGTCTTCACTTTTGAGATACCATACGTCAAGGGCCGTGCGCCGCATAAGCATCAAAGCCCTGTGGAAGAGAATTCTTCAAATGATGTCATAACTTATCAAATGGGTGATCGGATACCAACGGTTCTGGTGGTGGAAGATAATTTGGCAAACATGAAACTGACCACGAGTCTGCTTGAAATAGGAGGGTATAAGACAGTTGAGGCTTTTTCATCGGAAGAGGCTATCGAGAAATTGAAGAGCGTAACTCCAGACCTCATTCTGATGGACATCTCGCTGCCGGGAGTGGATGGCCTGACGGCGACGATGCGAATTAAAGGCAATCCTGACACGACAGGTATTCCGGTGATTGTTTTGACCGCCCACGCAATGATAGACGATGAGGCAAAGGCTGTGGAGGCCGGATGCCAGGCATATCTAACTAAACCAATTGATACAAAGAAGTTTTACAGAACCAGATCGTATGTTCTAAAACAGAGCTAAGCCAAGCAGTTTTTTTCACGGCTTCTCAACCGAGTGGAAATGCTTAAACCAGATTCAAATT
>JBFXII010000141.1:0-7340 GCA_050176095.1 Desulfomonilaceae bacterium | reverse complement strand
GGGGCAATTTTTGTTAGCTGCAGCCCTTATTTTGGTCGCCGGATTTTTTGATGGAATTGATGGTAAAGTTGCTCGTCTAACAAAGACATCGACAAAATTTGGTGTGGAATTAGACTCATTAGCTGATGTGATATCTTTCGGGGTAGCGCCAGCTCTTTTAATGTATTCATGGGTATTAGAGCCTTTTGGAAGGCTCGGGTGGGTGTCAGCTTTCATCTTTGTAACCTGCGGAGCTTTGAGGCTTGCACGTTTTAACGTTCAATCGGTTAATCCTGATCTCAAGAAATTCAACGGTCTGCCTATACCTGCTGCAGCTGCCATGCTTGCCACTACGGTTATTTTCATGGAATATGTTGAACTTAATCCTGCAGACTATAAAATTGCCTTGCTAATAACAATGCTTCTACTTGCCTTTTTTATGGTTAGCACAATCAAATTTCATGCTTTCAAAGACCTGACTCTCGTGAGAGAAAAGCCGTTTAGTTCAACACTAGTATTCGTGGTGTTGTTGGCTCTGATCGCTTTGATGCCTTATCAAATACCATTTTCCCTTTGTTCTGCTTACGTAATATCAGGACCCATATTTACAGTGATCAGCAAGTTTAGAAAAAAGAAGGCCTCCTCCACTTCGGCCATGTCAACGCCATCTGTAGTCGAGCGTATCGAAACCAACGGACGAGACATGTCAAAGGGACTGTGATTTAATCTCGGAGAAATGCCTGGCTCTTGGAAATGAAATCTTTGAAACAAATATGTTTTTTGTCAGGACAATGTATCGAATTCAAGATTGACTATTAACAGGGCTTAGATCTATTCGAGTGAATTCATTTACAAAGTGTTGACAAAAACCTCTTAAATTTTATAGCGTCGAATTCAAGACCCTGCAGGTTTACTATAAATAGGGAATCCTGTTAGAATCGGGAACGGGCCCGCCGCTGTGCCTGGGGACGAACGCTGCAAAAGGCCACTGGATCATTTTTGATTCCGGGAAGGCGCAGTCAGTAGATAGATCCAGAAGTCAGAAGACCTGCCCGCAGGGAAAATCTTCCAGCCGTCGTGGAAAAGTGGCAGGAGTTTAGCCGTGGATAAAAATGGGCAATCCCCGGACTAATTAATAGTCCGGGTTTTTTTGTTTCCGAGATTCGAATACGAAATAGATGTCATTCTAAAGGAAAGAGCTTAGAACTTTGCATCAACCGAGCAGATTGGATCTAATTGAACTTCAACATGAGAAAGCTAGAAAACGCTTTGTTCTGCTCACTATAAGTTTAACTTTAATATCAATTGTGTCTGTCATTCTAGCTAGCTCAATCGGTAGAGTTCCAGTAACTTTAAGTGATACATTAACAAGCATTTTCTCCGGAGTAGGAATGTGCTCGGGAGATAATGTTGACGAAACTACCAGGACAGTGATTCTTGATCTCAGATTGAGCCGGGTTGTTTTGTCTGCTTGTGTGGGGATGGCTCTTTCAGTTTCTGGGGCTGCTTTTCAGGGAATACTTCGTAATCCTCTAGCTGATCCTTTTACAATAGGGGTTTCAACAGGCGCTGCGTTTGGAGCTTCTTTAGCAATTTTTTTCGGAGCAGCGAGTCTGACTTTTGCTGGATTTGGATTTATACCCGTCCTATCCTCCCTAGGAGCCTTAGCAGCTCTTTTCACTGTGCTGTTTCTTTCTCGTGTGGATGGAAGAGTGAGAAGGGACACAATGGTCTTGGCAGGAATCGTGGTCGCCACATTTTTGGGGGCTCTCATATCTCTGGTCAAATCTCTGGATGAGGAATCAGTTTCGTCCATAGTCTTTTGGGTGATGGGAAGTTTTCAGGGTAGAGGTTGGAGTCATTTAGGTTTTGCATTGCCTTATCTGATAATAGGACTAGTCCTGGTCGTAATTCATTCTAGGGATCTGGACCTCATGACTCTTGGAGACTCACAGGCGCAGCAGCTGGGAGTTGATGTATCAAAAACGAGAAGAAGGGTTTTAATCGGAGCGAGTCTTCTGACAGCAGGATCTGTTAGTGTTTCTGGCGTAATCGGATTCGTAGGGTTAGTAGCTCCTCACTTGATTCGCCTGACAGTCGGTCCAGATCATGGACGCCTGTTCATTCTTTCCGGAATAGTGGGAGTGATAGCCTTGATCTGGTCCGATGTAGGAGCGCGAACCTTGCTTCCAGATGGAGAAGAATTGCCGGTGGGAGTAATAACAGCTCTGTTGGGCGGCCCATTTTTCTGCCTACTACTTAAGAAGAGGCGAGTGGAGAGCGGAATTGATTGAGATCATGGATCTTTACTCAGGTTATAGTGGTTCCGAAATACTCAAGGGAATATCGCTAAAAGTAAACTTGGGAGAGATGGTTGGCATTCTAGGGCCAAATGGCAGTGGTAAGACGACTCTTATCAATACCATGAGCGGAGTCTTGAAGCCGAAATCCGGAAAAATATTGATTAACGGGACTGTTATTGATGAGCTAGAAATTCACGAATTGTCGAAGCAAATCGCAGTGGCTCCTCAGAAAACGGAGATCTCTTTTCCTTTCAAGTGCTTTTCTATAACCCTAATGGGTAGAAGTCCTCATGTTGGTAAGTGGGGGTTTTATTCGGAAAATGACAAACGTATAGCCCTGGAGGCCATGAACAGCACTAACACCTTGAAATTAAGTGAGCGACCTATAACAAATGTTTCGGGAGGCGAAGCTCAAATGGTCACGGTAGCCAGAGTGCTTGCTCAACAGACAGGCATTCTTCTTTTAGATGAGGTCACATCTAACCTGGATGTTTCTCATAAAATGGCTGTTTTCGATTTGTTGACACGAATGAATCTTCAAGGCGCAACAATAATTTCCGTCATGCATGACCTCAATTTAGCCGCTCTTTATTGCAACAGGCTCGTGTTCCTGAAAAATGGTAAAATCCTTTTAGACGGCCCTACACATGAAGTTTTTCAGCAAAACAATCTGCGAGAGATATATGAAACGGAAGTCCAAATATCATTTCACCCTGTCACAAAATCGCCTCAGGCTCATTTTGTCCCCGGTTTTTTTCGTCTTAGTCGTTTTGATAATCCTAATTGTGAACCCAAAGTCAGTGGAAGCTCTTTCGATAATCGACGACACAAACCAAATGATAAAATTACAAAAACCAGCCCAAAGAATAATAGCGTTGTACGGGGGATACAATGAAATAGTGGCGGCTCTAGGAATTGAGTGGCGCTTGATTGCAAGAACGAAGGCGGATCGAATACCTGAATCCATTATAAACAAGCCAGTGATTGGCACTCACATGAGACCGAACATTGAACTAACCATGTCGTTAAAACCTGATCTCATTCTCCAAAATGCGGGCAGACGTGAGGCAATGATTCCTGTTGACCAACTCAAGAAACTGGGATTTCAAGTAGCTGTTTTTAGTCCGGAAACATTTGATGAATTGTTTTCAGTTATAGAGAGAATTGGAATACTTACAGGGACTAGTGATGAGGCAAAGCTCCTTGTGGAAACTATGGGACTCAGATTAAAAAAAGTCCAAGACAAAGTCTCAAAGATTACCCACAAACCAGAAGTATTTTTCGAAGCTAGGTACCCAAATCTTCTCGCAGCAGGACAAGCCTCCATAGTAAACGACATCATAAAATATGCTGGCGGAAACAACTGTGTAAATATCCAGAAGAAATTCGTGAGAGTTAATGAAGAATCTCTTCTTTCATGGAATCCTGACTTCTATTTAATTCAAATCGGACCGATGAACAGGAGTCCTGTAAAATTAAACGACAGACCGCATTATAAAAATCTCCGAGTGGTCTCAGAGAAAAAATATTTGGAAGTAGATGAACAAATCTTTTCCAGGCCTGGACCGAGATCTATCGAAGCAGTGGAAAAGCTGTCGCAGTTCATTTTTCCTCATTTGTGGGGGATGAACTAATTCGTAGAGAGATTGTTGGGATAGAATTCTTATCGTTTCTACAGGGGATGAAACAATTGACTGAAAAGTGCCCAATTGATGTTCTTGGCGATCAGACACCAGACGTTCGTTCAAGGACTCCTAGAAAATTTGGTATTTTGTATGGAGTGGGAGTAGGTCCTGGGGATCCGGATTTACTCACCATAAAAGCCCTAGAAGTCCTGAGGGATGTCCCCTTTATATTCGCCGCTTCCTCAAGCAAGAACGATTACAGCATAGCTGGAAACATAGTTAAAAAACATTTGGGTTCCAAGGATGTTGAGAAATTACCCTTCCCAATGTGCGACGACAAGTCCGTGCTGGAAGAAGCATGGAAAAAGAATGGTGATCGAGTTCTCGAAGTATTAAGTCGCGGTTTGGATTGCGCTTTTATAACCCTTGGAGATCCTTTAACCTATTCTACATTCTCATATTTGCTGAAAACCATAAGAAAAGTGGCGCCAGGAATCAGAGTTAGAAGTGTGCCAGGAATCACGTCGTTTCAGGCTGCAGCGGCTGCGGCAAGTCTGCCTTTGTCTGAGGGGGAAGAGTCTCTAGTTATAGTTTCTGGAGCTAGGGGTGGTCTAAAACTAAAAGAGTCAATCAAAACATCAGATAACATAGTGATGTTAAAAACTTACAAACAGTTCAAGGACATTTACCAGACTCTCGAAGAATTGGACTTATTGAATAAGGCAACGTTTGTCTGTAATCTCGGGACTGACGAACAAAAAATAGTCAACGATTTGACAAAATTGAAAGACGCCAATACTCCTTACTTGTCTCTAATAATAATCAAAAAAAACTTACAAGATATTTAACAACCTGAGATAAGTTGCATCCAAACCTGGTTGATTGAAATTTGAGAGAATTAATTGTAAAAGTTTTCAAACTAGTTGCTCGCTAATCATCATTTTGATGATTCGGCGCTATCAAAATTGCCGAGAGCCAGACTTAAAAATAATATACCAAAAATATTTACTGGATCAGTTTCCAAAAAAAGGGCTGGCTAGGCGGAGGTAGAAATGGAAAAAGTATTATTTTTTGATACAACCCTTAGAGACGGCGAACAATCACCTGGCGCAACCATGAACCAGCATGAAAAACTCCAGCTGGCTCGCCAGTTAGAGCGACTAGGGGTAGATATAATTGAAGCAGGGTTCCCGGCAAGTTCAGAGGGCGACAAAGAGGCTGTTCGAAAAATAGCCTCAGAAATAAAAAACTCAAGAGTTGTGGGACTTTCAAGGTCTGTGGCTGAGGATATCGAGACAGCCTGGCAAGCAGTATCGGTTGCAGCTAAGCCAGGCATTCATACATTTATAGCTACTAGCGATATTCATCTGAAACATAAACTGAGGCTTTCAAGGGATGAGGTTGTAGACAGAGCAGGACAAGCCGTTAGATTGGCTCGATCACTCTCAGACTGGGTTGAATTTTCATGCGAGGACTCCACCCGAAGTGACCCAGAGTTTCTTGTGAAAGTAATAGAGACAGCGATTAGGGAAGGCGCCTCAACCATAAACATTCCGGATACGGTTGGATATTCATATCCACAGGAGATTAGTGAGCTCATAACAATTCTTAAGAAAAGAGTCACAGGAATCGACGACATAATTTTATCCGTCCATTGTCACGACGATTTGGGATTGGCCGTGGCAAACTCGTTAGCTGGTATTCTGGCAGGCGCAAGGCAGGTAGAATGCACTATAAATGGGATTGGTGAGAGGGCTGGAAACGCTTCATTGGAAGAGCTGGCATTAATTCTCAAAACCAGACGACAAACTTTCAACATGCAGACCAATATCAAAACAGAGGAAATTTTTCATACCAGTCGATTGGTCACTGCAATCACGGGAATACCGGTGCAGCCAAACAAGGCCATTGTCGGAGCTAACGCTTTTGCCCATGAATCTGGAATTCATCAAGATGGCGTAATCAAAGAAAGAACTACTTACGAAATTATAGACCCAGAAACGGTTGGAATTTCCAAATCATCACTGGTATTGGGCAAGCATTCCGGCAGACACGCCTTCAGAGAAAGGCTTCAGGCGCTTGGTTATTATCTGACAGAAGAAGAGGTCAATCTTTCTTTCAAGAGATTCAAAGATCTCGCAGACAGAAAAAAAACCATCTTTGATGAAGATCTTGAAGCAATAGTAGCTGAGGAAGTCCTGAGAACGGCCGACACTTATAAACTGCTTTCTGTAACGGTGATGTCAGGATCCGAGGTTGTTCCCACTGCAACGGTAAGAATGATGGTAGACAGTGAAGAATGCCATGGGGCTGAATTGGGGAATGGTCCTGTTGACGCAACCTTCAATACGATTCTGAAATTAACTGGAAGACGACCAAGCCTACTCAGATTTTCCATCAGCGCCATTACCGGCGGAACTGATGCCTTGGGAGAGGCTTCTATTCGACTGGAAGAGGACGGAAATATTGCTATGGGAAAAGGCGCGCATGAAGACATTCTCGTCGCCTCTGCCAAAGCAATGGTTAATGCCTTGAATAGATTGGACTATATGTCAAAACGAAGCCCACAAGGAGTCAGATTGTAGTTTCTTTTTTTCTTGAGAGAATTCAATTTGCTGACGCTCAGGTGAATAATCTGAGCGCTAGCAAATTTTAAACAGGGTATTTCCTGGAATTCGGCTAATTGATCGTCTACAGCAAGAAGCTCTCCCTGCTAAAAATTTATCAGTTACATTCGGATAGTAAATCAATCCAAGCATTGCTCAATTCCAAAGACAAACCTAGATATTGTTACCTGATACAGGCGCCATACAGGGGCGGAATTAACGCGCTATTTTTAATAAAACGTGCTATCTATGTTAAATGTCAAAAAAAATATTGCGATTGCTGTTTCCTTGTTCCATAATATGTGAGCTTACCCATCGTATTACCCGATTCTCGGGAAAAGCATGTTCCTAGGCAGATTTTGCCGTAATAAACAAAATTCTCGACTGATTGGAGAGGAGTGAGGTTATGGCATCAGAACACTTTGAAGAAAAAGAAAGATTTGATGGCAAAAAAGTCAAAATCCTGGTTACTGATTACGTTCAGGGCAAAGAAGAGGACCGTTATCAGTGGCGATCAAACATTACTGCCATTAACGTGGCGGAAGGAGATGTAGCGATCAACAAATATCTTACTACTGCTGAGAGATACTTTTATTCCAAGGACTGGTTCGGCAGCGAAAAACGCAAAAACCCCGCCTAAGATTTCGACTACACCAAGTAGTGGTTTTGTAGAAAGAGCATAATCAAATTTAAGAAGGTGGCAAATGGCTGAACTGCCGAAGGTAAAATATTCGGGCAAGATACGCGAGGTAACGATAGGCAAACCGGGCGCAGAGTTGGTATTGGGGGGTGAGACCGGTTATAGTTTTTATAGTTTTGAGGGCAAC
>JBFXII010000140.1:0-7384 GCA_050176095.1 Desulfomonilaceae bacterium | reverse complement strand
TTGAGGTAGATTGTGCTCTATGTGTTCGTAGTCAGGAGCCTCTGGGTTAAAGGAAGCCAAGGTAGTTCCAAATAAATGAGTCCACGACACCAAATCCAAATTCTGGCACATTAGTTTCAAAGTTGTGGCGAATCCTGGCTGTATCTCACCAATACTCTCTCTCAATTCTAGGGCTTGGAAGAAACCGTCAACGGTTGAACGGAGATTATTTCGTGAAATCCAAACAAGTTCACCTATTCCATCAAGCCGGTCCAGTCGATTCCGTATAGTTAAATTACAGAGGAAAAGTAGGGCCGTTTCATTAGGATCAAAGTCCAAATCATCTTCCGACTGTATTCTTGCCTCATACTGTCGGACAGTTACAAGCTTGACAGCGATTTCCTTCCCCACTTTAGCAACAAAATCGCCTGCGGCATGATGCCAAGGAAAAACCTCCCTGTAATCCCTCAGATCAAAATATCGGCTAAGAATGAAAGCGACCCAACGATAAATTTCTTCAGACTCGCCTGTGGACAGAATTCTTGAGCCACCTGTTGTATCCCAGAGGACTACAGATGTCTTCTCCTCATTGCCAACCTCTGTTGCGTGAAATTCGTGAAAATCCTCTAGCCACTCAGCCAAAAACATTACCATCGAATCAGTCTTGTTTGCTTCGGTGAACTCTTCTGCTGAGCTTATCAAGAAGGGCTGTGGCACGAACTTTTCCGGAAACTCTCGATATAGGTATTCCATGCACAGAAAATCCTGTTTCAAACGTGATCTGCCTCTGCCTGTAAGAGCGATGTTTGCCACAAATTTGACAGTTTCATCAGCAGTTAAAAACCTTATTGAAGCTGGATGATAATCGCTTCCACTTTTCTCTGCCGTAATTTCAATTTCATCAATCGTGGCCTTAGAATTACATAATCGATGGCCAATTATTTCAGCAACGTCGTCCCATCTCTCTTCCAGAAAATCTTTAATAAATCGAAGATATTCTGGGTAACTCACGGGTTTGTTGCTCTTCTTACCCGATCCGGGCCGCTCAATGAAAACAGTCCTGGAAAGCATTTCTTCAGTGAAAGGCTTTCGAGCCCCGTCAGTAGAGTGCAGAAATCTGACAGGAGGCATTTCGGAATGTTGTTGTTTCATCAAGCAATCCTCTAAAAGTAAATTCCCTGGCCCCGGCATTTTTGCAATTAACAGCATAATGATCAAATTGATCTCAGAGTCAAGTGCGCTTTCAATGCTGGTAGGACAATTTTTCATCTAACCGCACTTCGGATTTAGAGGTTACTGCTACGAAATGATGGTCGATAACCACAATTTCCTAAATCTAATTGATTTTTGTAAATTTTTATAATATTATAACCTACGCGTTTGGTAGCATTCTTAGATCGCTGAAAATAATTCGGCATGGCAGAGAATTATTACCCTAGATAAAGGCCGCATGGCGTTATTTAGCTTAAATGTTGGGATTTTTCTCTTGACTTGACCTAGAGAATTGAATTAGATTTTTGCGAATCTACGTTCAGGTGGCCCTAACCATTTGTGCCATAAGCAAGTTACCGTAAAATCGGAGTCATATTCACCATGGAAAGAAACACCGGGTAGGGACTTTCCAACGGTATTATTTTTTTTGGCAGGCGCTACATAAAAACGCGAAGAGTTCAGATCGAGCAGACCTAAGTAGAGAGGAGGAACCTTTTATGGGAAAGCACAAAACCCCTATGCTTGACGAATTGGAAAAGGGGCCGTGGCCTAGTTTTGTATCCGACATCAAGCAGCAGGTGGAAATAGGTAAACACATTCTGAAAGAAGCTCCAGACGATCTTCTTGGAGTAATGGAACTGTCTTACGAAGACAAAGTTACTCACTGGAAACACGGTGGAATAGTTGGTGTTTTCGGTTATGGTGGTGGAATTATTGGAAGATACTGCGATCAACCCCAACAGTTTCCTGGGGTAGCTCACTTCCACACCGTTCGAGTCAATCAGCCATCGAGCAAATATTATACAACAAAGTTCCTCCGCGAACTTTGCGATCTTTGGGAAAAACATGGCAGCGGCTTGACCAACCTTCATGGTTCTACCGGTGACATCGTTTTCCTCGGCACGACCACTGATCATCTCGAACCTCTTTTCTTCGAAATGACTCATGAACTTAATCAGGACCTCGGTGGTTCAGGTTCAAACCTCAGAACCCCGGAATGCTGTCTTGGTAAATCAAGATGCCAGTTTGCATGTTATGACACACAGGAAGTATGTCATCAGCTGACCAATGAATATCAGGATGAACTTCACAGGCCGGCATTCCCCTACAAGTTTAAATTCAAATTTGATGGATGCCCCAACGGATGCGTTGCTTCTATCGCTCGTTCAGACATGTCAGTGATCGGAACATGGCGTGATGATATTCGTATCGACCAGAAGGCCGTAGCGGCATATGTAAATGGGGAAATCAAGCCCAACGCAGGCGCTCACGCTAGTAGAGACTGGGGTAAGTTTGATATTCAAAAGGAAGTTGTCGATCTTTGTCCCACCAACTGCATGAGTTACGATGGTAAGGCCCTTGAGATCAACAACCGTGAGTGCACACGATGCATGCACTGCCTCAATGTCATGCCTCAGGCGTTGAGAGTTGGCCTGGATCAGGGCGCATCAATTCTCTTCGGCGCGAAGGCTCCTATTCTAGAAGGCGCCCAGATGTCAACATTAACCGTTCCATTCATGAAAATTGAGCCGCCCTATGACGAACTCAAAGACCTGATCGAGAAAGTTTGGGATTGGTGGATGGAAGAAGGAAAGAACAGAGAGCGTCTTGGAGAGCTCATTCAGAGAAAGAGCTTCCAGGAATTCTTGAGAGTCATTGAACTCGATCCGGATCCCAGAATGGTTGATGAGCCTAGATCTAACCCCTACATCTTCTGGAAGGAAGAAGAAGTTGAGGGTGGATGGACTCGTGACATCGACGCGTTCCGCGCCAAGCATCAGAGGTAAATGGAGGTTTAGACTATGCCTTACGATCCAAGCGATCCATTGAAAGATAGAATTACTGATATAGGTCCGCGTTACTACGCGGATTTCTTTCCGCCCGTTATTAAGAATAATAAAGGCAAATGGCTCTATCACGACATCCTGGAGCCAGGTGTCCTGATGCATAAATCAGAGACAGGTGACGAAGTTTATACCGTTCGTGTTGGCGGATGCCGCCTCATGAGCGTCGAACACATCAAAGAGATATGCGATATCGCTGATAAGCACTGCGATGGTTACCTGAGATTCACCACAAGAAATAACATCGAGTTTATGGTGGATTCGAAGGAAAAAGTTAAGCCTCTGGTAGATGACCTCAAGAGTCGTAAGTTCGAAGCTGGCTCTAACAAGTTCCCGGTTGGTGGGACTGGCGCAGGTGTCACAAATATCGTTCATACCCAGGGGTGGGCTCACTGCCACACACCCGCCATCGACGCTTCAGGCGTCGTCAAGGCAGTTATGGACGGAATTTACGATGAATTTGGCAGCATGAGACTTCCTGCTCCTGTCAGGGTTTCTTTGGCTTGCTGCTTGAACATGTGTGGAGCGGTCCACTGCTCGGATATCGCTATTCTAGGTATTCACAGAAAACCACCTATGATTGACAGCGAGTGGATCGACAAACTCTGCGAATTGCCTTTGGCAATTGCTGCATGTCCCACGGGAGCCATTAAGCCTGCAAAGACTGCAACCGGCCTTAAATCCCTGGAAGTTAACGCTGAACGTTGTATGTTCTGCGGTAACTGCTACACAATGTGTGCGGCCATGCCTCTGGCCGATGACCTTGGAAGTGGCGTAGCGATACTAGTCGGTGGAAAACTTTCCAACAGAATCAGCAAACCAAAATTCTCCAAGGTCGTTATTCCGTTTATTCCCAATGAGCCCCCAAGATGGGAAACTACTGTTCAGGCAGTCAAAAACATTCTTGATGTTTATGCTGCGGATGCCCGCAAGTACGAAAGACTAGGCGAATGGGCAGAGAGAATCGGTTGGGAAAGATTCTTTGAGAAAACCAATATTCCTTTCACCCATCACTTGATCGATGACTATCGTTTTGCTTACACTACTTGGCGACAGTCAACTCAGTTCAAATTCTAATTATTTTTCGGTGGAAAGGAGCTTTCCATGACCGAAGACGAAGCAAGACAACTGATCCTCGATACTTTAAAGGGAAAATCCAAAAGTAAGTCCAAGTTTTATTTAAAAGACTTTTATGCCATTTGTCCTGACATGAAGAACCGCGAAGTTAAGAACCTGGTTAACAAAATGGTTATGGAAGGACACTTGGAGTATTGGTCGAGTGGAAGCACTACTTTGATCGGTCTAAAAGGAATGGGCAAACAACATTCTGAAGAAGATTAAAGACCCTTTCTAGTTTTTTGATTTCAAATTTCGTTCGGCGAGGAGGCAATCGTAAGATTCTTCCTCGCTTTTTGTTTGTCCCATGTTCTCCAATACGATCTTCAGCATTTTTTGAACATGAAAGACCTCCATTCACCCTTCGAACGCGAATCAAGACACAAGAAACCTTCCTCAGTGAAAACGTCTTCCACATCTTTGGCCATCGTTTCATAGATGCCTGAAAGTAGAAGTAGGTTTCTCGTGTTCTCCGAAAGGTTTTTGGAAATCCTTAGCAATAGTGGAGCCACGAGGTTGGCTATTACAAGGTCAAATTTCCCGCGAATACTTTCAATACCACCAACACACAGGGCTATGGCATCCTGATCCTTCAAGTCCGTCATAACCTTATTGGTCAGCCAATTCCGTTTAGCGATGTTTACCGCCACGGGATCAATATCTATGGCCACAGCATTGGTGGCGCCCAAAAGTAGTGATGCAATGGCCAAGACCCCAACCCCGCATCCCACATCCAGGACAGACAGGGAATTATGGTGATTCTTTAGGTTTTTTAGGGACACTTCCAGTAGTTCAAGAGCCATGATGGTTGTGGGGTGATCTCCGAGACCAAAAGCCGGACCTGGGTCAATTCTTATGGGGATTCGGTCGTGAACTATGCTGTTTGTCTCCCAGAATGGAATCACTCGCAAACTGGCCCCTACATCGACCGACTCAAAGCCCCCTGTCCACCATTTTGATTGGCTGTTTTTAACTGCGTTAAGTCTCTTGGATTTAAAATTTTTCATCGGTTAATTGTAGAGGTATCAGCCACAAGCAATTTCATATTGTTCCTGATGCAGGTTAGGGTCTGGATTGGGTTGAATAACAACATTGTGGGTGTGTTGTATTTGAACTATTTTATCGTTCTCCTGTTCAAATAATATCTTTAGAACCTCTGGATGGGCAGTTACCCGCATCGTCCCAACACAGTCATACGAAATATTTTTAACTATCGCTCGCAGAATCTCATAACAAACCGTAGTCTTGGATTTTAGAAACCCTTTACCTTCACAGTAGGGGCATTGAACACAAAGAGTCCTTGTAAGACTCTCTCTGGTTCTCTTTCTGGTCATCTGGACCAAACCCAATTCAGAAATCTTCAGAATATTGGTTTTTTGCTTGTCCTTTTTTAATGCATCCTGAAGCGCATTCGAAACCTTCTCTCGGTCGGCTTGTCGATCCATATCGATAAAGTCAACAATAATTATACCGCCGATATTCCTTAGACGAAGTTGATAGGCTATTTCCTTGGCTGCTTCCAGATTGGTTTTTAGAATGGTTTCTTGAAGATTTCGTTTCCCTACGTACCTTCCTGTATTAACATCTATGGCTACGAGAGCCTCAGTGAAATCTATGTTGATGTATCCACCGGACTTTAACCAGACTTTTCGGCCTAGAGCCTTATTGAGCTCCATTTCGATCCCGTAATAATCAAAAATTGGCTCGGCGCCTTCGTAAAGTTCAACACAAGGTTTTAATGAAGGCATAAATGTGTCCATAAATTCAATAATTCGTTGAGCTTGCTCACGTGAATCAATTACGAGCTTGGTCACATTCTCTGTAAACAAATCTCTAACACCCCTTAGACAAAGATCCAGATCTTCATAGATCAAATACGGAGCTGGCGATCGCTTTTCTTTCTCCAATATTCTGTCCCATGTCCCCTGCAAAAAAGTCAGGTCAGCTTTGAGTTTATCAACGTCTTCATGCTCACTGACAGTCCGGACAATGATACCGCAGGATGGTGGTTTTATTTCACTTATGATGTCCTTCAAACGCTGTCTTTCGGCTTCGTTTTCTATCCTCCTGGAAATTCCGATATGATCAACAGTGGGCATGAACACCAAATATCGTCCTGGTATGGAAACATGAGAAGTAATTCTAGCGCCTTTGGTGCCCAAGGGCTCCTTGGATATCTGGACGAGAATGTCCTCCCCTTCCTCGATCAAATCTTCAATTGGGGCAAAGAAAGGAATGTGCTCGTCAATTCCTTCTGACATTCCCATGTTTTCATCCTGATTTTCTTCCTCAGATTCGTCTCCACTGATCATATTGAAATCATGGACATGGTGATAGACATCTCCTACGTATAAAAAGGCCGCTCTTGGTAAACCTATATCCACAAATGCTGCTTGCATTCCCGGTAAGACTTTAATGACCTGTCCTTTGTAAATGTTACCGACTATGCCCCTTTCGCCCTTACGCTCTAGATGAATCTCGGCCACCTGACCATCCTCCAGTAAGGCTAGCCGAGTCTCTCTATCGGTTACATTCATTACAATTTCAGAGGTCATTCGCCATTTCCTTATTAACGGTTGTCAATCACTTGCCAATGAAACCGCTTTTTTAACTATTTCAATTATGTGCGATCTGCTGGAATCTAAATCAAAAATAGCTCCTAGTGCTTCAAAAGGATTTAGTGATCCTGATTCATCGCTTTTTATTGTAAAAAAGAGTGATTTGGGGGTGGTGAAAATTTCCTTAATCCATTCTTTAACATCTCGGACCCTCTTTTTTCCTTTTCGTTCCGAGGTCACAAATACATGGTCCGAGTTAATAAATTGACGAATTTTATCATTAGCTATTCCGGCTCCACCTAAATCCACAAGTCTAATTTCATAAGTTATGTCAAGAATTTTAGCAGAAACCGTTTTCTCATTCAATGTGGTTTCATAAAGATCTAAGGGAACAAGCCCAGAAGGAAGAGAATGCCTTAACGATTCGAGTATTTCCTCTAGCGTTAATGTACAATTTAAAGTTCTAAATTCCATCATTTCACATTCGCTCTGAATCCCGAAGCTGGCAGGCGGAGAGAATCTTATTTTTGGATGGGGGTGAAATCCTTGTGAATATTCAAGCGTTATATCAAGTCTTCTAAAGGCTCTGTGGAAAGCCCTGGCGATGTCAAGGTGTCCTACAAATTTCATCAATTCTCTTTTTGCGAACTTAAGAAGGAAGCCTCTATGGTTGTC
>JBFXII010000139.1:0-7414 GCA_050176095.1 Desulfomonilaceae bacterium | reverse complement strand
AGCTTCAGGTCATTCAGGAAGCTCCGGTTATTGGTCCGTTTCTATTGGAGATTTCAAAGAGTTATTTTACTCCTGAAGGGCTTCCCAACATCCAGAGCATAATAATAGGCGGGATTATGATCGCCATTGTTATCTTTGAGCCATACGGAGTTAACGGCATTTATCTCAGGATAAAGCGTTATTGGAAGATGTGGCCTTTCTAAAAAGGTGTTCATATGAATCTTTTTTTTGATCTTTTCGTTGGCGGGATATCAATTGGGGCCTGTTATGCTCTGGTCGCCCTATCCATGGTCATAATTTACAAGACCTCCGAAGTGCCGAATTTCGCTCAGGGCGAAATGGCAATGATATCCACCTTTGTGGCCTACACGATAATGGAGAGTTATGGCGCTGGATTTTGGGTTTCAGCGGGTTTAACGTTAGTGTTCGCATTTTTACTTGGTGTGGTTCTGGAGCTTTCGTTTTTACGACCGGCCGACAACCCCGGGATATTAGGATCAATAGTAATAACCCTTGGGGCGGAAATGATACTCTATGGTCTGGCAGGATGGAAATGGGGGGCAAACCAGAATCCGTTTCCGATTCCTTTTTCCGAGTATAGCGGTTTCACTTTCGGACCAATAAGGATAACCGAGGTCAATCTCTGGACGATAGTAGCCAGTTTGGTCATAATGCTTCTTCTATTCGCCTTTTTCAGATACACCAAAATGGGGACAGCCATGAAGGCTGTTCAACAAAATGCTTTCGCTGCTAAAGCTATGGGAATCCCTACAAGGCGCATACTCACGCTCACCTGGGGATTGAGTTCCGCCACCGGCGCAGTAGCGGGAATGCTTATAGCGCCTATTGCCACTCTAGATCCCAACATGATGCTCGACCCCATGCTTAAAGGATTCGCAGGAGCGGTTCTTGGTGGAATGACAAGTCTTCCCGGAGCAGCTCTAGGCGCATATATGCTGGGTCTGATTGAGAACTATTTCGGGGGGTATGTCTCCCTCGAATTCAAGTCGGTCGTCGCGTTTGCAGTTATTGTCGTGATACTTTGCGTCAGACCTTCGGGATTATTTGTCAAACATTACGAGAAAAAAGTCTAGATTCCGAGGATTCCAACTAATTGAGAAGATATCTCAAATTCAGTTCAACCATTTCGATAATAGTTCTGTTGGTGATCTTTGTTGGTCCTACGAATAGCCACGGAAACGAAGCGGATCAAGAGATCGTCTCAGTAATGAAAGGAGCTACAGCATATTTCGAGGCTGAACGTTCGGGAGACTGTGAGGCTATCTGGAATGCTTTAGCGCCCTCTTCAGTGTTCAAAAGGGATTATAGCTATGAGAATTATCTCGAAATACTGTCCAAGAACGAATTGAAAGTCCAGGAATATGAGATCGAGGGAGTGTCGGAGATTTTCGACAACAATGACCGGAAGGCCCTTCCAGAAGTTGAGAAGCTTGCAACTGTAAAGGTGAAGGTCAAGCTCAGATCGAAAAGCGGAAAAGAGACCGAGCACAACAACATCTTCATGTTTCTCAAAGAGAACGGTAAATGGTACAAGGGATGAACAAGCCGTTTGAGTAGAATTTCACCTCTGGACGCCTGCTCAAAGAAGGCCTGGCGCCACACACTAAATATGATCAACCAAACAATCAAAACCGCCGGTAAGCCGGCCTTAATCTATTTTGGGAGGTTGTCGAATGAGAAGGCTATTTCCAGTATTTGGAATTCTGCTTGCGGGTCTTTTCCTTTTAGGTTCGCCTGTTACTTCAATGGCTGCTGAACCGGTCAGAGGGGTAACCGACACCGAGATTCTAATTGGCCAATGGGGACCTCAGACCGGTCCGGCCGCTCTATGGGGAGCAGTAGCCAGAGGAACGGGAGTATATTTTGATCTGGTCAACGAAGAGGGTGGAATTCACGGCCGAAAAATCAAGTATTTCCTGCGGGACGACGCCTATCAGCCTTCTAAAACGAAGGCTATAGCCAAGGGATTTGTTGAAAGCATCGGTGTTTTCGCTGTAGCCTGCGGAGTTGGAACCTCTACAGGAATGGCAGTACGTGATTATCTGATGGAAAACAAGGTTCCCTGGGTAGGTCCGGCAACAGGCTCGAAACACTGGTCGCAACCCCTACAAAAATACTTGTTTGCTGTCTATCCACTCTATTCGAATGAAGCGTTTCTGCTCACCAAATATGTTGTTGAAAAGTTGGACAAGAAGAAAATCGCTGTTTTCTATCAAAATGATGATTACGGCAAAGAGGGTATTGAAGGAGTTAAAGAGTATATTGATAAGGCGGGAATGAAGCTGGTAGCTGAAATCCCCGTCGAAGTAACGGATTCCGACCTCAAATCTCACGCCCTCAAGCTCAAGGAAAGCGGAGCGGATGCGGTAGTCCTGTGGGTCCTCCCCAAACACGCCGCCATGATCCTTGGTCAGGCAAAAGCCATTGGCTATGAGCCGCAGTGGGTCGCAAGCTCCACATTGTCCGATGCGTCTCTCATGTTCAAAATCACAAAGGGAATCTGGAATGGAGTCATTTACGCCAACTTCCTCAGCACCGAAAGTCCTTTAGCAGCGAAGTATCTTGAGGCTCAGAAGAAATTCGCTCCTAATGAGCAGTATACGGGAATATTCTTCCTGGCAGGTTTTGTTTTTGTTGAGCCGATGGTAGAAGGCTTGAGGAGAGCAGGGAAGGATCTGAACCCGGATTCTTTCGTGAAGGCGATGGAAACGATCAGGAACTGGAATGACTGGCTTGGTTATGATTGCACATTTACACCTGAAGATCATCAGGGAATGAAATCGATTTACCTGGCCAAATGTGGTCCTGATGGTAATGCAATCAGAATCTCGGATTGGATAACATACACAGGGAAATAAGGGCTTAAGTTCATAGTATGTCTCTTCTTTCAATAAAAGATTTGTGGATATCATTCGGTGGTCTTGTCGCCCTGCACGGGGTTTCTTTTGACGTGGAAGAAGGTCGGATTTTTTCGATAATCGGCCCCAACGGAGCAGGCAAGACCACCATCTTCAACTGTATTAGCAGCATCTACAAACCGGACAAAGGATCAGTTGTTTTTGACGGTAAAAACATTACCGGTCAAAAGGCAAGTAAAGCCGCCACGCTTGGAATTGCCAGAACATTCCAGAATATTGAGCTTTTCAGTCACCTGTCAACAATGGACAATCTGTTGCTTGGTAGACATATCCACATGAAAAGTGGCGTTTTCTCAGGCTCTCTTTTCTTTTCCAAACACTTTCCTGCGGCCAGGGAAGAGATAGCTCATCGCGAGAAAGTGGAGCAGATCATTGAATTCCTGGAAATAGAGGCTTATCGTGACACCCCCGTGGTGGCGCTGCCTTACGGAATAAGAAAGCTTGTTGAACTCGGTAGGGCGCTGGCCATGGAGCCAAAGCTCCTGTTGCTTGACGAGCCGACTGCCGGGATGAATCAGGAAGAGAAAAGGGACATGATGTTCTGGATACGGGATATTCGGGACGATCTGAAAATAACCATCATGATGGTAGAGCATGACATGAATCTCGTGATGGATGTCTCGGATGAAATCATGGCGCTCAATTTCGGCGTGAAGCTTATTCAGGGCAAGCCCGAAGAGGTACGCACGGATCCCCAGGTTTTGGAGGCTTATCTCGGAAGAGATTAAGCGAAGAATCAAATCAGCCAACCAGGAACGGCGAGGGATATTTTTAGTCCCATGAGTATGCTTGAAACAAGAAATATAGAAATTTATTACGGCAAAATCATGGTTGTCCGGGGCCTGTCCCTATCTGTCGAAGAAGGACAGATAAGGGCCATACTCGGCGCTAATGGAGCAGGGAAATCAGCCACTCTCAAGACGATAATGGGTTATCTCGATGACCAGCCCGATAAAGGAACCATCTGGTTTAAAGGTCAACGCATAGACGGCATGCGCACGGAAAAGATTGTTCCCCTGGGCATAGCGTTCGTCCCTGAAGGAAGAGAAGTGTTTCCTGAACTCACTGTCAGGGAAAACCTCATGATGGGCGCCTATATAAGGCGGGACAAAGGTATTTCCGATGACCTCGACAAGGCGTTCAAGTATTTTCCTCTGCTGAAAGACAGGCTGAAGCAACAGGCCGGAACACTCTCGGGTGGCGAACAGCAAATGCTAGCCATAGCCAGAGCGCTCATGTCGAAACCCTCCTTGTTGATTCTCGATGAGCCTTCCCTTGGCCTGTCGCCTCTGCTGGTAAGCGAAATATTCGGAATAATTGAAGCCATCAACCGTGATGGAGCCACGATTCTTCTGGTGGAACAGAATGCGCGAAAGGCTTTGAGTGTAGCTCATCACGCTTTCATAATGGAATCCGGGAGAATTGTTCTGGAGGGGCCACCGGAAAAACTGCTTGAAAACGAGGATGTCCAGGAATTCTATCTTGGAATGGCCACCGAGACCTCGGTTAAAGGTTACCAGAGATATAAACGGAAGAAACGCTGGAGATAATACAAAATATCCGGAAGGCCCCGCCAGATATGTTCTACAGAATAGTAAACGAAAATTTATTTGAGGCAATTAGCCGATGAATGAAGAGCTACTGACAGTTCCCAAGATGTTTGTTGACAGGGCAATGACCGACAAGGACCGGGTCGGTTTGAGATACAAGTACCTCGGAATATGGAGAGATATTACATGGGGTGAATATCTGACCAACGTGAGGCGTTGTTGCCTCGGACTGGTTTCATTGGGACTCGAACGAGGGGACAAGGTAGCGGTCATAGGCGAAAACAGGGCGGAATGGCTTTATTCGGATATTGCCGCCATGTCCGCCGGAGCCGTTACAGTCGGTATTTACACAACAAGCTCACCACAACAATGTGAATATGTCAGTGTCCACTCTGAAGCAAAGTTCTTCATAGCCGAAGATGAAGAGCAAATGGATAAGGCGCTTTTTTTCAGAGAGAGAGCCCCTCATCTGAAAAAGATAATAGTTATGGACCCCAAAGGGTTGACGCATTTCTCCGATCCAATGGTGTGCACTTTTGATGAATTGCTCGCATTAGGCGCCGAGGTGGAGCAAAAACAGCCGGAGCTTTTCAATAAACTAGTCGAAGAAACCCGCCCGGAAGATATGGCGCTCATAATTTACACTTCCGGAACGACAGGGCCTCCTAAAGGCGCCATGTTGTCTCATTCAAACATAGTCTGGACCACCTGGTCTATCGGAGAATCATTGAAGATCAATCCCGATGATCAACTGGTCTCCTTCTTGCCGCTAAGCCACATCGCCGAAAGGATGTTCAGTGTCTTTCTACCTATAAGATTTGGATATACGGTCAATTTTACTGAAAGTCCCGACACGGTAATGGCTAATTTCCGGGAGGTGTCCCCGACAGTCATATTTGCGGTCCCCAGAATCTGGGAAAAATATTATTCCAGCATCAGGATAAAGATGGCTAACGCCACCTGGTTCAAGAGACTGAGCTACGCTACTGCGGAAAAAGTAAGTCTTGAATACGGAAAACAGCGTTTTAGCGGGAAAAGGATATCCCTGTATCTTAGAATACTCAGATCCATATTCAACGCAGTTGTTCTATATAAACTGCGCGAGAGGCTCGGTTTTGAAAGAGTCCGCCTGGCGGTCTCCGGAGCAGCGCCCATTTCTCCTGATGTTCTAAGGTATTTCCACGGCATCGGTGTTCCGCTAAGGGAGGTTTACGGTCAAACGGAAGGATCAGGCCCGACCTGTATTCATCAGGGTGACCAGATAGAGCTCGGAAATGTTGGCCCACCATTGCCAGGCGTACAGGTCAAAATAGATGAGGATGGTGAAATCCTCGTCAAAGGCGGCAATGTTTTTATGGGATACTTCAAGAATCCCGAAGCCACCCAGGAAACAATAACCGACGGCTGGTTGCGCTCCGGAGATGTTGGAGTCCTCGACGAAAAGGGCTTCCTGAAAATCACCGACAGGAAGAAGGACCTTATCATCACCGCCGGTGGAAAAAACATCGCCCCCCAGAACATCGAAAACCAGCTCAAGTTCAGCCCTTACATCAATGACGCCATCGTTATAGGCGACCGCCTGAAGTTTGTATCAGCCCTGATAGTTATAGATGAAGAAAATGTCGTTCAATTCGCTCAGGATAATAAAATACCTTTTACTACCTATGAAAGCCTCACCAAAGCTCCCGAAATCATCGAACTCATTGACCGGGAAGTACAAGAGGTCAACAAGACCCTGTCACATGTTGAAACCATCAAGAAATTCACCATCGTGCCCAAAAAACTCTATGAAGAAGACGGCGAAGTAACACCCACCATGAAAGTAAAACGAAAACACATCAACGAAAACTTTGCTGATCTCATAAAGGCCATGTACAAGGGTGGAAAATGATATGTGAATTCAAAAAGAAATGAAAGTCCCGTAATTGATTATTTGGAATCATGCTGACGACCCTGAGGTCATCTCCCCGTGTGGCAGATCCGGCGGCCCGACTGTGCCGGTTACCCTACGCAATTGAAAACGTCGGTCAAATAATTCAGGAGATGCCCTAGAGTCTGCATCAAATAACACTGACCTGATGGATACGCTGTTAAACGAGATGTTACAGACCCCAAAAAAATAGATTGCCATAAGAACTTACATGTTTCATAACGGCCGGAATCATAATTGTTTTGGCTTTCAGGAAGTTTTCCTAAGCTCTTGCATTCCTTGGGGAATGTTGACGGAATCGAATTATTATCCCCAGATTTTAAAAAAGCGCGACATAAGTTCATGGACTAGGTAAAGGGATTTTGAGTTTATCGAGGAGTCCCGTGGACATGAAATCCCTGAATCTGCAGATTTCTGATGTGCGGTTCCTACCGATCGTCCCAGACTTTGTCAATAAAATTGGTGTGGTCGAGGAATCAATCGTTTATGCCCTTCAGAAAAGGATGTAAGTCCGGGGCATTCGAAAATGGCGCTCATATTGGATAAGCTGTCTGGATGGAGTCCGGTGTATCGTTTGGAAAGTTCTTTCAAGGATATGGACATTGAGTTACTTCTCGTAGTGGACATTCAATCATCCAGACTCAACTAAGATGCTGAGGGCAGAGTGTTGGACCAAGTGTGGGAAGCCGAGACCGGCAAACTGCTCACTTCAGTGACGTTTAAAGCGGTGAAGGTGTTCTCTTTGGAAACGTCCCGAGTCCACCATCGGCTGGGATAAACTGCAGATCTCAGGGCCGAGATCGTTCACGGGAACCACGATGTTCCATTCGGTCATCGTGATTCGTACCAATGTGGGACGTTTTCTAGGTAGTCCATTCGATGATGTCCAGCTCGCAGGAGGAGTTGTGCACGACTTCAATAACATCCTGCAAGTCATTTTGGGATACTCAGAGTTGATTCAGAGTGATGAAAGATTCCCGGAGGTTTTTAGGCCG
>JBFXII010000138.1:0-7432 GCA_050176095.1 Desulfomonilaceae bacterium | reverse complement strand
GGTTGATCACGTCGATAACCTGGTCTCGCTTTGCCCCGAATGCCACAGGGGTGTCCATGATCACCTGGACGGATGGCCGTCAGTGGATGAGATGATAGAGGAGTATTGGTGGAGGGTTGGGAAGTTTTTTTAATGTCCCACAGTGAGGCAAGGATCGAGGCGCGGCTGGGCAGGGCGCGGCCTGGCAAGGCGAGGCTTGGCGAGGCAAGGATCGCGGCCAGGCATGGCGCGGCCAGGCGAGGCAAGGCAGGGCAGGGCAAGGCAGGGCGTGGCAAGGATCGAGGCAAGGCGTGGCGCGGCTTGGCAAGGCAAGGATCATGGAGCAATAAAACCACAATACTATTGGAGGACGTAATGGACCGCTACAAAATTACACTTGAAGGACAAACACCGCTTTTGATGCACAGAGACAATTTGGCTTTCTCTGAAAAGGTCAAAGCATGGGCCAATGCGCCGGAAAACAAACAATTGAGTTCGGCCGGAGACGACCGGACGCCGCCGTGGACATGGATCGGATACCTTTATCACGACGATCATTTTCTCGGCATGGATTCTGATAACATCATGACGTGCCTGCGCGAGGGCGGCGCGAAGGTTAAGACCGGTAATGGTAAAGAGACCTACAAAAAACAGACACAAAGCGGCATTGCTCTTGATCAATTCCAGTTCGACTTATTGGTCGACGGCAAGAAGATCCCGATTGAGCCAATCAAGGCGCTGATCGGAAATGGCGATTTTGCTGAACACATAAGGGTTGCAGAAGATCTTGGTTTCGAACTCCTTGTGAAGCGAGCCAAAGTCCAAAGGGCCAAGCATATCAGGGTTCGGCCGATGTTCCGGAATTGGGCTCTAACCGGATCGCTGACGGTTATCGATCCCGAGCTCTCCGGTATCACGAGGGACATTCTTGAGCTGATATTCAACTGGTCGGGCGCAATGTGCGGACTTGGAGATTGGCGACCCTCATCCCCAAGTAGCGGCGCTTTTGGTAAATTTGCGCCAACGATCGAACTCATTAAATAAGGAGGCAAGGATATGAGCAGAGCTTTTTTTGGCGGCCTACCGACAGATATGGACATCAAGCGTCTCCGAGAGAGGTGGCCCGACGCCGAGATGAAACCAGGAGACAAGATCTTATATGATGCCGTTGCAGGAGTAATTGGCGCCAAATACAGATCAAGCCGGTTCACCTCAGTAACGAATCAATGGCGCAAAGTCGTTGAGCGCGAATCCAATATCATCCTCGGCACGGAACCTGCAACCGCATTCGTCGTCCTGAACGAGAGCGAAAAACTCGACATGAGCGGGCAAAAACTACGCATGGCGGGCCGGGCGGCTCGCAGGTCTTGGGTTGTCGGCAGTCGTATTGACCGAAAACAGCTCTCATGCGAGGAAGCACGCAGGCTCGATCACAACGTCAGCGTCACCGCCAAAATCATATCAAGCACTCAGATCCGAAAGCCCCAGATAATCCCCGAGATGTAGGGCAAGAGGGCGCCGAGGCGAGGAACAGGGCACGGCGCGGCAAGGCTAGGCCGGGCTGGGCAAGGCAGGGCTGGGCAAGGATCGCGGCATGGCACGGCGCGGCCTGGCAAGGCGAGGCAAGGCCTGGCGGGGCGCGGCTTGGCAAGGCAAGGGACAAGGCCGGGATAGGTAATGTACCATAAACCGAGGTTCGGCAAGACAGCGAACCTCGGTTTGCAAAACAAGGAGGGGTGAAACTTGATATTCGAACCGAAAGACATAAAGCTCCGTAAACATCAAACAGAAATGCTTGAGATTTGCAAAAGAATAAGATGCGGGGAAAGTATCCGGAACATCTACGCCCTTGTCACCCCAGGCGGAGGAAAATCCGCCCTGCCGGTAATCGCCGGATCTATCCTTATCCCGAATATTGCAGACGCCATTTGCTGGATCGCCCCCAGGACTTCCCTGCAGAAACAGGGGGAGATCAACTTCATGGACCCACTTTTCCGGCGTCTTTGCAGTCACTCCCTCACGATCCGCTCAAGCACGAACGATGCCGACCCATGCCGGGGTGAAAACGGATTCATCACGACATATCAGGCCCTCGGGGTAGATCGCGGAACCGTTGTAAATGAATTCCGAAGGAAGCGATATATCCTCATCCTTGATGAATACCATCATGCCGAAGAGGATTCGAAATGGCATGGGGCCCTAAACGAGCTCGTGAACCTTGCCGTAGTTAGAGTTTTTATGACCGGCACGATCGAGAGGGGTAACGGCAAAAAAATAGCCTTCACCCCATATCGCGACGTATCGGCATCCCCAACCGAAACAGTGAGTATGCCCTCCATGGAATCAGATCCTCAAAACGCGGTCATAAGATACAGCCGCATGGACGCACTTAAAGAGGGGGCCATTCTTCCTATAAAGTTCGAGCTTTTTGACGGAAACGTCAAGTGGAAGAATCCGACAGGCCCCGTTGAAAGTCACAATCTTTCAACGGTCAATAAAAAGTCCAAGGTTTCCGCTGCGATATATACCGCCCTGAACACACAATTTGCCAAGGATCTGCTCGGGATCGGGTTTGAACATTGGATCAAGCATAAAGCGTCTCACCCCACATCGAGGTTGCTGGTCGTGACATCCGGGATCGACCAGGCAAGGGAGGCGGTGAAGTATCTGAAGGGCAGATGGGCTCTGGCCGATATAGCGACAAGCCACGAGTCGGCCGCAGCTCACAAGGCAATCGACAATTTCAGGGCCGGAAGCATCGATGTGCTTGTGAGTATCGCAATCGCTTACGAGGGTCTTGATGTCAAACAAATATCCCACATTATCGTCATAACCAACATTCGCTCGTCTCCATGGCTTGAACAGTGCCTTGCCCGGGCCGTGCGGGTGGATCCGGATGCGGGGCCGGATCAGATGGCATATGTTTTCGCTCCTGACGATATTCTTTTCCGGGAGGTCTGCGCGAAGATAGAAGCGGAACAGACTCCATATGTCAGGACTCGCAAGCAGACGCAGGCCAACCTTTTTGGCGAAGATGCAGGCCAAGGGCCAAGCGATAGAATAAAGCCCATTGATGGGCGAATCACGCAATCAAGAGGCTTTGAGATCGGAAGTTACGAAAGGGTAAAGACCCCATCTGAAATCGAGGCGGATTTGAGGGATGCGATAGAGTTCCATGTGAGAACCTACGCGCGGCGCAACTACTACATGCCTCAAAAAATAAAAGAAACACAACGCATGGGAAGAAAGACTGGCATTGTTATGGCGAAGAGACCGATGCCAAAGAAGACGTGAAGAACGCTGGTAAGGAGTGTCTTTTGTAGTGGAACAAATAAGGTTAAACAATCCTGAAACACTACCAATGAACGGACAGAATGTATTATTGTTTCTGCACGACGGTACAGTATGCAATGCGTGGTTTTCAAATGTTGCTCCACAGAACGACGCAAAAGACGATGGTGAATATGATTGGCCGACGTACCAAGTTGAGGTCACATTGGAGGACGGCAGCGCGAAAACAATAACCCAAGCGGCACCGAGGGTAATGGTATGAACATAAGTGCAAATTTCAAACGGAAAGAGTTTGCCTGTAAGGGTTTGCATTGCTGCAATCATTCCGCCCCGGTACATCCCGATCTTATAGCCGGATTGCAGGAATTGCGTGACCGCCTTAAGTCACCCATACATATTACAAGCGGCTTCAGGTGTAACACCCACAATAGGAACGTGGGTGGAGCGCCGAACAGCTATCACACATTGGGCATGGCGGCAGACATAATCACGCCTGGAATGACGCCATTGCAGCTTTATGAAATGGTGAACGAAATAGATTTATTCAGGATGGGCGGCATAGGCATATATAAAAACTTCATACATGTGGACGTAAGGCAAACAGGCCCGGCAAGGTGGTGATGCGGCAACTTTGCCTTACTTGGAAGCGTCGTTGCTCGGGCGGCTGTACTCAGAAATGCAAGGAGCGCATAAGAATAAAGCCCTGCACAAAGCACTTGAGCAGGAATGTTCGGACCTGGAAACACTTATTGAGGGAATAAGGGAGACTATATGAATAGAATAATCCTCGATCTCTGTGGAGGTACTGGATCATGGTCAAAACCATATGCCGATTCCGGGTATGATGTCAGGGTGATAGATCCATACAGGAGTACAGGAGATATAAGGCTTTTTGAAAAGCCGGATTATGCTGTTTGGGGTATTCTGGCAGCGCCTCCATGCACACACCTTGCAGTGTCAGGGGCGAGATGGTGGAAACAGAAAGGGGACGATGCCCTTCTTGATGCTCTTTCTGTGGTTGATGCGTGCATCAGGATTGTCACAGTGTGCAAGCCTGTATGGTGGGTGATTGAAAATCCTGTCGGGAGGTTGACACGCTACCTTGGAAAGCCATCTATGTATTTTAACCCGTGTGATTACGGAGATCCATACACCAAAAAAACCGCACTGTGGGGAAGTTTCAGGTTTCCATTGAAAAGCCCTGTAGAACCAACAGAGGGTTCAAAAATGCACAAAATTGGGCCATCTCCGGACAGGCAGAGGATAAGATCAATAACGCCTCAAGGATTCGCAAACGCTTTTTTTGCGGCTAACCCATAATAATTTTCTGCGGAATATCAAAAATGTTCGGACATGGAAACACTTATTGAGGGAATAAAGGATACACTATGAATAGCTACGGAAATAAAGAAACCGTTTGCAAGGATAGTGAAGTGCCGACAATCATAACAGACGGTAAAACAGTATATAACGGAAAAGATTATCCTGTGCACACAAACGGCCCGTGGGCACGAGATAACTTCGCGCTATCTATAGACATAACATCCCGTAAAGGAATTGTTGCCACCGTAGGATCGCAGAATTGCGACTGCCCAGAAGAGATGCGTGCCAACGCCAGATTGATCGCTGCCGCACCGGAAATGTTAGAGGTGTTACGGTGGCTGGACGCTGAAATGGACTGCCGGGATGACGATTTGGGTGCCGTGCTGTTTTCACGAGGAGACTTCGAAATAGTGCGCCAGACGATCAATCTGGCAATGAATGGAGATATAAATGAGTCAACTACCGGCAAAAACAAAGACTCAAAACAAAGAAGGTTAAAAATGATCGACTTTCTAAAGCATCACGATGCGTGTGAAGAAGGCGTAGAGTGGGCAAGAAGTAATTGCAGCACTCTTATGGACTGCTGGAACAAAGCTAAGCCCGAGT
Organism: Desulfomonilaceae bacterium; assembly: GCA_050176095.1. GTDB lineage: Bacteria > Desulfobacterota > Desulfomonilia > Desulfomonilales > Desulfomonilaceae > CAITZA01. The sequence continues at coordinate 2,233 of JBFXII010000138.1, read as the reverse complement.
GGTTGATCTGGTTAGCGACGCGCGAGGGTGTGTTAACCGACAGAGAGTTACACAAGTTCTCTCTATGGAGCGCTAATCAGGTCCGGCATTTGATGACCGATCCGAGAAGTACCGCCGCCTTAGATGCCAAACGGAAGTGGCTCGAGGGTAAGATTTCAGATAACGAACTGCGGGAGGCGGAGGCGGCGGCATGGGCGGTATGGTCGGCGGCATGGGCGGCACGGGCGGCGGCAGATGCGGCGGTCTGGGCGACGGCAGATGCGGCGGTCTGGCCGACGGCATGGGATGCGGCACGGGTTGGTGCAAGAGAGCGCCAAGCCGCATGGCTACGGGAAAATACTAAACCGAATTTTGGGGAGGCGGAATGAAATACAAAGTAGGGATAGATATCATTATTAAGTCAATGCATTATGTTGAAGTTGAGGCCGATAACGAAGACTCGGCATGGGATATGGTTGCCAAGTGTCCGGAGGATTTTATTGTTGATTGGGATGATATCGTGAATCTAGGCGATGTTGAAACGAACGTCGAAGACGTGTTTGAGGTTGATGGGAAGGATGAATAAAGACGAGGTTAAGGAAGGTAATCGAAACTGAAGCCGAAGTTGAAAAGAAAGGGGACGTCGATGGGATACACAGCTGAAGGAACGATTGAAATTGAACTGGCAGATTTCTGGGAATTCGCCGCCCAGTATCTCCCGGTGACAGGGGAGACAGTTTACGGAGTACCTAGGATAATTAAGGTAAATCGAACAATTGAAATCAATTTTGCTACATCGTCTTACGGATCTCCGGCAGATTGGGCCAAAACCCCCGAAGCATCAAAACAATGGGAAACATAGAAGAAAAACGGATAATGGAAATCGATCTCATGGGAACACGGTTTCTTGATACGTGTTCCCATCTCCGTAAACCTAACTTCAGTGAGGCGACGAGAAAGGTAGGAAACAATGAAGGTGATAAAGCAATCTTCAGAGATACTGTTCAAACCAGATAACATTCTGGAACTCATAGAGACAGCAGGGCGCACGTGCTACAAGAGTAATTCCAGCGGTTACCCCAAGCTTTTCGTCAAAGGGCTCATCAGCCGGGGTCATCACAGCGTGATCGAGCATGTCAATGTCACGGTGAGGTTCATTTGCGACCGAGGTGTCAGCCACCAGCTGGTACGGCACAGGGTGGCTTCTTTCTGCTTATCCGGGGAGACCATTGTCACTGCTCATAGGCGACAAGATGCTTCTGCCCGCTCACAAAAAAGTTGGACGATAAATAAGTTATATAAATGGCAAGATGATCCAAAACGAAAAGGCAGACTGAAACTAATAAGGCTGAGAAGTGTTGATGCCGACGGTAGAATCATTCCTGGCAAAATAAAGAGAATTATTGATAGTGGTAAACAGATAACTTTTGAGATTAAGGGGCGTAGTGGCAGAACTATCCGGGCCACGGCAAAGCATCTGATGCTAACAGATACCGGATGGAAAAGAGTTTCAGAGTTGTCTGTTGGATCAAGGTTGGTGGCGAACGGTCTGCCTGCACTGGAAAATAGAGAATGGTTGTGTCAAAAATATATAATCGAAAACCACACTCTCCAAGAAATGGCCGACCTTGCAGGTTGTTGTGTGACTTATGTAACAAGGGCCTTGCGAAGATTCGGAATAAACAAACCCCTTAGTATGCGCAAAAATATAACACCAGGCTATGGTCACCCTGGAATGTTTTCAGATGAACAAAGGGCCGAAATCAGTAAAAGAATGTCCGGTGAAAATAACCATCGCTGGTTAGGGGATGAGGCGGGACCGCTCGCCGGTAGGCTGAGGGCGCGGAGAATGTATACTCCGGACGCGTGTTGGGCATGTGGTGCCACAGAAAAACTTGAGCGGCACCATGCGAATTGCGATCCAACAAACAATACCCCTGAAAACATTATGTTTTTGTGTCAAACATGCCATAAGGCATTTCATTCTGGCCCAGGTGTTCTGACGGTTTTCAATGACGAGATTGTTTCGATTAAGGAATATGGCGAAGAACAAACCTATGACATAGAGATGTGTGAGTCGCCTCATAATTTTGTTGCGAATGGGTTTGTAGTGCACAACTCCCAGGAATCGACACGGTATGCCAATTACAGCTCAAGCCGGTTCGGAAAACAGATCACGGTCATTGTCCCTGTTTGGTATGAAAGAATTATCCAGACAGGGGCGATGCCCAACGCGGAAATAGCCGTTCTCGGG
>JBFXII010000137.1:0-7448 GCA_050176095.1 Desulfomonilaceae bacterium | reverse complement strand
ATATTTCAAATACATAGATTAAATACTTCGATCAATCTAATTCAAACAACGGCAATATTTGAAACTTGATTTGCGATCTTTCCTTACTTGATAAGGCGAAAAATTCGAGACTCAACCTCAAGCCATGATCAATATTGAATTGTGTATTTTGAATAGGTCTAAAGCCCGAAATTGTGTTAATCTCCGAAGTCGGGTGAAAAAAATTGACGTCCCATGGGACTTCCAACATGCGGAATTCTTTTCACCTTTCATCATTTGTATTTTAATGCATGAAAACTTTTTTGTCCACTTAGTTCCTTTTGTGCATTGTCACTGAGATGAATGCCAGGATCTGAGGTCTTGTTTGGGAGAGTCTAAGTGCAGCCCAGAATACTCATCGTTTCAGCCCAGGGTTCCAGCTCCACATCAGCTTATACTTATCGGTTGATGAGTTTGGCGCATCTCCTGGAGGAAAGGAATTTTCATTGCGACTATTTCTTCATGGAAGATCATCCACCGCTGGATACTGAAACAACAAGGTCTATCTTCATGCCTTTCTGGGGCAAACAACTGCGGAACTACGATCTGATCTACTGTGGGGCTTCAGAAGCGGCTCAGGGGCTTTTTTTCGTAAAACCCTTCTTCAGGGGAACAATCTTGATGGATATGCACGGTGATGTTGTTTCCCAGTCAATATTACAAAAAGAGCTCGCTACAGGCGGCAAAAAGCATGCGCCATACCTACGAGTGTTGATCCTATACAAAATGTCCATGATGACGTGCGATTATTTCATAACTCAATCCAATTACCAGATGGAGGACCTCATCAAAGAAGGTGTGAAACCAGCAAATGTCAGTGTGGTCCGAAACGGCGTCGATCTTAATCTCTTCCGATTTATGGAAATGCCCCAAAAACCTGAATTTCAGTTGGGTTACATAGGAGCCTTTCAGACTTGGCAAGGAACTGAATACTTGTTTGAAGCCATCGGCCTGATGAAAAACGACAGAGCAAAAATCCTGTTAATTGGTTTTGATGATTCAGAGACTCATTGGAAAAATGCCTTTAAGCAAGCGTATGGGGAGCGGGTAGAAGTGTTCAACAAAATGCAAAGATCCGAACTTGTTAAAAAAATGAATTCGACCTGTGTGTTAATGTCTCCTCGTCCGCCACACATAGCTTCTAGAGCCGCCTTTCCAACAAAATTCGCTGAATATGCTTCCTTGGGACGGCCGATACTGGTCACTGAAGTTGATGAAACGGCTGATTATGTTAGGAAATACAACTGTGGTTTTATTTGTAAAGCGGCGTCTCAGGATTTGGCAAACGCTATGGACGCTGCAGTCGAAACACCGATGGGAACCTTGGCCCAGATGGGTCGGAATGCTCGAAGCATGGCTGAAGCAAACTTCTCATGGGACAAGATCGGTGATCAATATGCCGAATTGGTGAGGAAGTTGCTCCAGAACAAATGAAAATCTCTCAATTAAGCGACTTTATTAGCCATCAGCTTGATTGACTTACAAAACCCTCGAGGAAAACGTCAGGAACAAGCTCCATGCTGTCCCAAGAACAGAACAGCCGCTTTGAGGAACTGGAAAATTCTTATCTAGGCGATTTCTGCGAAAGAATAGGTATGAGATATTTCTTTCATTCTGACTTCCTGTGGCAATCGATGGGGCTGAGACTATTCGTTCCGACTCCAAATTGCTTTCCAGCGCCTCTCTCAGAAGATGATCTTGAGCTTATGTGGCAAAATGGCGCTTTATTAGTTCAACACATTGTCACTGAGAATCAACAGGGTTTTCCCAGTTACGCGTTTGTGATTGATGACAAGGGCTATGACCTGGATAGCATTAAAAGCTCTGATAGACGCCATAATATAAGGAGGGCCTTCAAGAATTGCTCGGTAGCTCAAGTATCTCTCAAGTCGTTACTGCCCGAGATACCCAAACTGATTTCTGATACCTACGCCAGACAGGATAGAAACTGCGCTGAATCAGTGTTGAACGGCTGGAGAGATTACATCGTTGCCGCCGAATCTAATCCGTTGTTTTCATCATGGGCTACCTTCGTGAAAAAGGAACTGGCTGCGGTGAAGATTGAATTTCGTTACAAAGGGGGAATTCACCCCGAAGCCCTGTTCAGCAGGTCCGATCTACTCAAATATTATACCATGAATGCATTGCTGTTCGTCTCAACCAAGCAAACAATTAGAAGAGACGATGTTCAGTATATTTCACACGGTATGCGGCCCGTAACCGGCGAAAAGGAAAGTCTCGTGAATTTCAAGGAATCAATGGGATTCAAAAAAATGTTGGTAAATGAGCGTCTCGAAGTAAATCCTAAAATCAAGCTCTTGTTTAATGGTCTGTTCGCAAACATCTCATCGCTGATTCCACAGAAGTTATGTCAAAATTCGGAATATATGAGACTCATTCAAGGAATACTTGCCACTCTGAATAGGCAATCAAAATATATCTGAAAATACACTGATAACTTTATGTGAAATAATATTAGCTTAATAAATCAATTATAATTATTGATTAAAGTTTTTAATTAAATGCCTATGACAACATCATCTTAATTAAGAATTATTGTAACCATGTATGTCTCAACCAACATGTAGAGCCATACAATCCGGAACCAATGATGTCTTTCCAGAGTCTGCAAAAACAGTCTTCAAAAGTCTAAAAGATTGACTGTCCTAATGAACCAATGTTTTAATGCTGTTCAGGTGGGTGTTTTAAGTGAACAATCTTGTAGTCTTCCAGACTTGATAAAGCCTCAGCTCTGAATCTTGAATTGCTTTTATACTACGGATTTTTAACTAATGCCTAAGACATCATCACTACTAATTGACTTGTGGAAGCATCTGAAAAGCTCAAGACGTCATCAGATACTCATGCTGTTTGGATTGATGCTCAGTAGCGCATTTGCAGAGGTCGTAAGTCTTGGCGCAGTTCTGCCGTTTATTGGTGTGTTGACGAACCCGGAGAAGGTCTTTAACTATCCGGCTCTTAAAAAAATGGTGGAGTTTTTCGGGATAACCTCTCCAGATCAACTGGTGAATCCGGTGGTAGTTATTTTCATACTCACAGCCGTGACTGCGGGCGCTTTAAGGATGACGTTGTTATGGGCTACAGCCAAAATCTCCAACGCCATCGGGGCAGACATCAGTCTGGAAATGTACAGACGTACTCTCTATCAACCCTACAAGGTTCATGTCCTTAGAAATAGCAGTGAAGTAATAGATGGCATAACACACAAGTCGTGGGCTTCAATGGATATGCTCAAATCAATGCTAACACTCATCAGTTCTATAATTCTGATGATGTCAATGCTGATGGGGCTTGTAGCGATAGATCCATTAGTCGTTTCAGTTGCTTTGCTGTTGTTCGGCCTCATTTATGGTTTAGTGGCTTTGAAGGCTCGCCAAAAACTCCGGGAGAACGGTGAACGCATTGCAAGGCAGGGCGCCCTGGCGATCAAGGCATTGCAGGAAGGCTTGGGGGCCATTCGAGATGTCCTTTTGAACTGGGCGCAACCTGCCTACTGCGACAACTATCGGAAGGTTGATTTGCCTTACAGGCAAGCCTTTGGGAGCAACATGTTCATATCCGTGAGTCCTCGGTATGCAATGGAAACCATGGGGATGGTTTTGATAGCTGGCCTGGCTTATGGTCTGAGCCGAAAAGAGGGTGGAATAGCAGACGCCCTTCCGCTGCTTGGAGCTCTCGCGCTTGGAGCTCAACGGATAATTCCCGCATTGCAGCAAGTCTATTGGTCTTGGGCGAGCATTGCGAGTTATCAAGTCTCCCTTAAAGAAGTCATTGAATTGTTAAATCAGCCCATACCTGAAGCAGCGTTTGAGCCAGCCCCTCCATCATTCGATTTCCAGGATAAGATTTGTTTCAAGTCGGTTTGGTTCAGGTATTCCGATACTGAGGCCTGGGTGTTAAAAGATCTTGACCTGACAATACCAAAGGGCGTCCGGATGGGTTTTGCAGGTGAGACGGGTAGCGGAAAAAGCACAACCCTTGACTTGCTAATGGGTTTGATTGAACCAACCCAAGGCAAGATACTGGTCGATGGTCAGGTCATAACCGGTAAGCGCCTTCGCTCATGGCAACAAACGATAGCTCACGTTCCACAAAACATTTTTCTTGCAGACGCTTCGATAGCTGAAAACATCGCATTGGGAGTCCAAAAAGAGTTGATAAAAATGGAAAAAGTGAAGCAGGCCGCTGCTCAAGCGATGATAGCGGATTTTATCGAAAGTCGACCTGAAGGCTACAACGCCGTCGTAGGGGAAAGAGGCGTAATGCTTTCAGGAGGCCAAAGACAGCGGATTGGAATAGCCCGAGCCCTTTATAAGGAAGCGTCCGTTCTTATTTTCGATGAGGCGACCAGCGCTTTAGACAACCAGACCGAAAAAGCTGTAATGAACTGCATTGAAAATCTCGACAGAGATTTAACAATTCTAATTATTGCTCATAGACTCACTACTATTCAAACATGCGACGAGATCGTGGAACTTGCTGATGGGCACGTTGTAGCTCGGGGGGGGTATGATGAACTCATCCAAAATAGCCCAAGTTTTCGCATGATGGTTACGGCCAAAACTCCTGAGTAAAGCCCCATGCGAGTAATCAGTCCTTTTTAACCGACATGAAGAAAAAATATGCTATAGTTTTTCAGCCTTATCTAGACTCTTGATGAAGTTTGAGGGTTTTCATCAATATTTCTTAAAAGACGGGAGCTCCTTCCGAAAAAGGACCGTAACGATAGTCGATATAGCTGTCTTTCAAGACCCATTTCAATAAATCTGGATCACTGCCGACTTCCCTCCGGTGAAACTCGTATCCTTTTAGCCATTCACCACGTATTTCCTGAATCAAATCGGCATTACGGCCTGAGGACATCTTGGCGAGAAATCGACCTGCAAAACGTCTGAGCTGTGGCAGCGGCCTTAACATTCGTATCTCGCTTTTTAGGCCCCTGCTTCGTCTTATGGAAGTAAAAGAATCATGAACTCCAGCATAAAACATTCTTTCCTTGAAATATTCAACAGTCAATCTGGAAGCTGGAATTACGTGATGAACCAACGCTCTCGGTTGGTACACTATGTCATAGCCCTTTGCCTTGACCTTGAATGCCAGTCCGGTCTCGCCATCCCCTTGATAACGTTGGAACATTTTGGGAAGGCAGTCGGGATGAAATCCACCCAATTCAAAGAGGGTTTTCTTTCGTATCGAAAAGTTTAAGCCCCACACATATAGCGGGTTTATTTCACATAATCGGTCCCCGAAATCAAGAAGACTTAAATAAAAACACTGCCTGAGATTGCCCTCGTGATGCCAGAATGAGTCCAACCATTCCGGAGGTCGTTCCTGATAATCCGGTAGGCTTTTTCCACCTACCAAATGCGTAGATGAATTATCAAAGGCTTCATCAATAGCGCTCATCCAAATCTTGTCCGCAACAATGTCGTCGTCCACAAAGACCAGAATTTCCCCATCTGACTCTATCGCCCCTCTATGTCTTCCGGAAAGCAATCCCGGGATTGGCTCAAAGTAATATCTAATCCTGACCCCTCCGTTGGACTGAATAAGTTCTCTAGCAACATTTGCAGTATCGTCGGTTGAACCGTTGTCTATAATAAGAATTTCATAAAAATTACGAGACATCTCCTGATTCAAAAGGGATAGGATAGCAATTTTCAGCGATGCGCTTCTATTAAAAGTAGGAACAATAATTGAATACTTCATTCAAGAAGCCCCAATAAAATGCTTCAATATGATTTGGCTGAGAGTCCAGCCAAGCTCCCTATCAATTCATTTATCCAAGATAAACTGTCTTTGAAGATATGTCGCTCAGTTCCGGCCCTTCAGCAAGAGAGAAAATTATATCACAATCTGTCATGGTTGTGAGACGAGGCAAAATATTTTTCAAAAACATTCAAATACGCCAGAAAAACACTTTGTTAGTCCTTTACGATTACAACTAGCTGTCTGTAAATGCTATTAGAAATCATTAGCAACATAATATGAGTAGACCTTTGACTGCGGCGCTTGGATAAATTTTGCAACATTGTTTTCACTGAGGCAATCAATCTAAGAGCTAGTTAATTAACTTTTTGATTTTACCAGGAGTTTTTTATTATAATTTTGTTTGGGAATAGGGGTCCATCCATCAATCTTGGCAGAGGTTTATGTGAAGACAGTTCTCTTGGTCCTGTCATGTGGCAAACCTGAAAAGCAACGCACAAGTTGGGAAATTCCATTTTATGCTTACTGGCTAATTACTCGTCTTATAGAAGTATCAAAGGTCGAAATATTACTCATGGACAATACTAATGAATCGCTCCATCTCCATGAGATGAAGTCATATTGTGGAACTGAAATCAAATTGAACAAACCGAGAAATAATATTCTTGGGTTGCCGTTTGATGAGCGGTTTCTGGACTATCGCCCATTCATCAATGACTCTATCAGGGTCTGCGAGTTTTTGAAGGAACACTCCTACGATGTCGTAATATTTGATGTTCATAATGCATACGGTTTTGTGCCGACAAGATCTAAAAGGGTCGGATCGGATTTTCAAGATACTATCCTAATGAGCTGGTTCAGGACCTGCCACGAGTTTGAAAGGGATCAGGCGCTTTATTCTCCAGGCCTCTGGGACGATTATATGTTGGACCGTCAACGGGATTTTGCAGAGAGATACTGCTGTGAGAACTCGGACTTAGTCCTGTTGCAAGCTGACGCCTTGCTGAAATGGAGTAAGAAACGTGACTGGGAAATAGATCCCAGAGCTGTTGTTAGGGTTTCAGAATTCAAGGGTGGTAAAATAGACTGTTCCTTCACAGATCCGGCCGCATCAGCAAATAAAGAGTTAACGATTGTCGACGCGCCGGACAAATTGCCCAAAGTATCCATATGTGTTGCTCACTTCAATGATGGAAAGAATCTCGTCGGACTTCTCAAATCGATCGAAAAAAATAAATATGAAAACTTTGAAGTGGTTGTCGTAGATGACGGCAGTTCCGATTTGGAATCGCTCAAGATCTTGAAACAGCTCGAATTACAATACGCAGATAAGAATTGGCGATTCGTTTTCAAACAGGAAAACGAAAGCATTGGTCCAACGAGGAATTTTTCCGTAAACCAAGCCACTGGCGAATTGATAATCTTTATGGATTCTGACAATCTCGCGACCCCAAACATGATAACCGACTTTGTCCAGGGAATTCTGGTTTCTGGAGCCGATTGTCTTTCATGTTCAATGATACAGTTCTCAGGGGAATCTGACGAGGTGAATCATACGAATATCATAGGCTTCTGGATGCCACTCGGTACTTGCTTGGAAGCGGGAATTTATTCAAATGAATTCGGGGATGCTAATTTTTGTGTCAAAAAATCGGTGTTTCTTGAACTTGGAGGTTTTACAGGTGTTCGAGGTGAAGTTG
>JBFXII010000136.1:0-7456 GCA_050176095.1 Desulfomonilaceae bacterium | reverse complement strand
GATATACTCGATCTGAAACTCAGGAAAATGACAGGATTGGACGTGCTTGAGAAGCTGAAGGAATTTAATCCAAGGTTTAAGGCGCTTTTGCTCACGGGATACCCAACCTTGGAAACCGCAAAAAGAGCGTTTGGGCTTGGTGTGCATGCCTATCTGACCAAGCCGATAGATGTTGACGACCTGGAAAGCAAAATAGCATCCGCCCTGGAGAAAACCGGGAACGACTCGAAAGAAAAACTTAACATTGAATAAGCTTGTGGCGGCTCTGACCCTGCCTTAGTTGGCCGCCTATATTTCCAGAAAATTTCGATTGATTAGATCAACAGGATACTGGATGTTCATGGTTTCTAGAGCAATTGATCATATCCATTTCATTAAGAGGATTCACATGGAATTCATGTCCCAGGTTTTGTTCATTTTAGAAGTCGATCAACAACTTTTCTTTTGAAAAGTTTCAGAATGAATAGAGGAGGAATAGATGAATAGGAAGTTATTGTTGTTTTTTGGTGTAGCGTTAGTGGCGGTGATGGCCACCACTTTCGTTCTTTCTGATCCGGCTCATGCCGGCATGCTGGAAGACGCTATAGCCAAGACACCGCAGGGCACAGGCCCTGGTCAGATAGATCCGAAGGCTCAGCCCGGATTCATGGGCATTCCCGGTGGTCCTCAGGTTTTCTGGCTTTGGGGCATCCTGTGGGGAATATGGGTTGGATGGATATTCTCATCTGTTGGCGCATTCGGTGGAATCATGGCCGGTGTAGGACATATCTCGGTTTTCGGCCTGGGCGATTACGCCAAGACATTCAGGGAAACTAACCCTGGTTTGAACAAGCTGCTAACGGACTCAATCCGAGTATCTAACCAGTATCTGGTCGGATTATCCGCCCTGATATCATCAATCACCTACTTGCGCATGGGCCGACTGGTTATGCCCCTTGGCCTGTGTCTGGCCATTGGCGGCATACTCGGAGCGTATCTCATTCCCGTGCTCACAGCCGGAAAGATCAACCTGAGCATGTACATCGGCTATTTCGGCATTGTGGTTTTTGCGGTAGCCGGTGTGCTCCTCTATGAAACCACTCCAGCGGGCCAGGCAAGCAAGAAGGCTGCTAAAGCTGCTTCTAAAGCTTTTGAAGACGCTCACATCGCCAAGAAGGCCGGCAATGCTACAGATACTTCTCAGGCCGGCGTGAAGGTCAAGAGCTGGGGACTTAAAAGAATAACCTTCACATTCTACGGTGTGGAATTTGGTTTCAATCCTATCTGGCCATTGTTAGGCGGTTTCGTCATAGCGGCCATTTCGGCCTTCATCGGTGTAGGCGGTGGCTTTCTATATGTTCCATTCCTAACCTCGGTTGCAGGACTGCCGATGTTCATCGTTGCGGGAACTTCGGCTTTGGCGGTTCTCGTAAGCATGATCACATCGATCTTTACTTTCATGTTTATCAAGAGTGTTCCGGTCGATTTTACGCTGATCGGAACAGAGTTGATAGGAATTTTCATCGGATCCATCCTGGGGCCTGTCACTTCCAAGTATATACCGGAAGTGTGGCTCAAACGCTTGTTTGTAGTACTCGCAGTCTATGTCGGCATTAAGTATGTATCCAGGGGCTTCCTGGGGTATTCGATTATCCCGTAAACGGGATTAACGATTCTAATCAAGGGGCCGGCATGTTAATTACTGTCGGCCCTATTCTTAACACCCATGGAAATGAACCCCGTCTTCATTTTTATTGACCCGTTCCTGATCTGGTTCTACAGATTAACGGGACACGCCTTTGCCAACTTCATCATCGGAACTACGGTGTTGTGTTTTTTCGCCGTTCTGATTGGAGAGTTTTGTGTTTCTCTGGCGTTTTTAGCAGCGAGAAAGAAAATAGATAAGACATCAAAAGAGGTTGTTCACTATCAGAATCTATCTATGAAGGCCATCGCATCGGGGGACAAGGCTTCTTACAAGGCCGCAAACAGGCTGGCAAATGATGCTTTTGGAAAGTCTTTTTTTCTCCAGATATCCTTGTCAGGGGCGTATTTGTGGCCCGCTTTTTTTGCCGTGGCGTGGATGCAGCCAAGATTCGCGGATGTCGAATTTCAGACTCCTTTTGAAGGGCTCTCTTTAGGCTATTTGTTCTTTTTTATAATAATCTATATAGTGGTGTGTGTAATTTTCAGAAAGATCAAATACAGGCTTCCTTATTTTAGAAACATAAAAGCAATCCTAGATACATACGAGAAGAGCGTCACTCAGCTCAAAACACCGGCTGACTATATCGAAGAGGTAAAAAAACAGTAACAACAGTTCCGGAAACTGTTTGGCGCAGCGTATACTGGTCCGGATTGCACGGTGACTTCGCTTGTCATGGAATGAATTCGCTAAAAAATCAGCAAATAATCGAATTATCGAAGTAATGAGAGGGATAACAAATGTCCGAAAGTTCTAAGCGTGTTGTTTACAGTGTTTGTAACATGTGCACGGTTCGTTGCCCAATTGAGGTTGAGGTCGAAAACGGCGCAGTCAAGCACATTTGGGGAAACCCACACCTTTTCGGTGGACGATATTTGTGCCCCCGTGGAGCGGCGGGCAAGGCCTTTGAGAATGACACGGAGCGTTTGCAGTACCCGATGATGCGGGAAGGTGAGCGCGGTTCCGGCCGTTGGAGAAGGGTTTCCTGGGAAGAGGCCCTTGACTATACAGCCGACAACCTGAAAAAAGTCATCGAGAAGTACGGCCCGGAAAGTATAGTATTGGGTGATCGCGGTGGGGCCTTTACCGACATGCAGAAGGCCTTTCTCAAGGCCCTGGGCTCTCCCAACTACTTCAATCACCACGGGTCGTGCTCAAATAGCGTTCATAATGCGCACAATGCGATTGCCGGGCATAGAAGAAATACCGTTTCTTATGACTGGAAAAATTGCGAATACGCCATTCTGTTTGGAAGGAATATCCTCGAATCGATCGGCACCAAGGAAGCAAAGGATTTCATCGACGCTTTAGAGCGGGGTATGAAGTTTGTTCATGTCGATGTGCGCTGGAATTATACTGCCGCAAAAGCGGACAAATTCCTCATGATCAAACCCGGCGGGGATTACGCTCTTGTGCTTGCGATCATAAATGTCCTTATCAATGAAAAGCTTTATGACGCGGAATTCGTGAATCGCTGGGTGTTGGGATTTGACGAGCTTGCCCGTTACATTCAGCCCTACACTCCGGAATGGGCCGCAGCCGAAATAGGTGTTTCGGCCAAGGACATCTATGAAATCGCTCGCGATCTGGCCAAAGCTAAACCAGCAGTTATTCTGAACCAGGGTTGGATGACAGCCTGGACGGAAAATGACTACTATATCCGTCGCGGCATTTACATGATTTATGGCCTGCTCGGGGCCTATGAAGCCAAAGGTGGCCTGCTATTCAACAAAAATGAAGTGGACGCTGGTTTCAAGGCCTTGAAAAAATGTGTGGATGGAATACCCAAGGTTGAAAAGAAACGCTTTGATGGTATCGGCACAAAATACAAACACCTATCCGGTGATTACGGCCTGGCGCAGATGCTCCCGTATGCGATTCTCAACGAGGATCCTTATCCTGTAAAGGCGTATATCAACTACAGATTCGATCCTCTTTCGTCTTTTCCTGATCCCGTGGCCTTTGCGGACGCTTTGAAGAAGCTTGACTTCCTTGTCACCATAGACGTGAACTATAGCCACACCGGATGGATTTCCGACATAGTGCTGCCTGAGTGCACATATCTTGAAAGAACCGACCCAGTGATCGTCAAATCAGGCCCCAAGCCCGCTCTGTGGATGCGCCGAAAAGCGGTTGAGCCCAAATTTGATTCAAAACCGCGATTCTGGATACTAAAGCAGTTGGCAGACAGGCTCGGCATCGGCAACTATTTCCCCTATGAGACAGTAGAAGACCTGATTGAATTTCAGCTCAAAGACATGGGATTCCACATGTCCGATTTCGATGCGAAGGGCTACATTCCCCTGTCCAAAGATCAGATCACGTGGGATAGAAAAGATGGTCTTAAATTCAAGACCCCTTCCAAGAAACTCGAATTTGTCTCAAGCATGCTTGAAGACAATGGAATCCCCTCATTTCCGCCATATGAAGGGGCGGCCGAGCCACCGGAGGGACATTTCAGGCTGGTGACCGGTAAAATCGCCATTCATACACAGGGAACATCACTGAATAATCCGCTCCTCAACGAGTTACAGTGGCAGAACTGTTTGTGGATTAACACCGCGGAAGCCAAAAAGCTGGGTATCAATGACCGGGATGAAATTGAAGTGTCCGTAAACGGTGTGGTTCAAAAGAGCAGGGCCAAGACCACTGACCTGATTCATCCAACGACTGTTTACACCCATCATGGTTTCGGCAGGGATATCCCATTACAGACAAGGGCTTATAAGAAAGGTATGAGGGACAACACTCTCATGACCGGTTTGCTCAGGGTCGCGATTGGCGGAAACTGCCCCATCACTGATTGCTTTGTCAAGGTTGCGAAGGCAAAATAAGATGTCGAGTCGGATTAATCCAACTCTTCAAAATAGTTAGAGTATCTAAAGATATGGAGTTTGTTCGATGAGCGATTACTATATATATCAGGATCAGCTAAGGTGCATAGGCTGCAGGGCGTGCGAGCTTCACTGCAAGACCAAGAACGATGTCCCTGTAGGCCCAAGTTTTTGCAAGATCATCCCAGTAGGGCCGTACATGCAGGCAGGGGTTCCTCGTATACAATTCATTTTCATGCCATGTTTCCATTGCGAGAACCCATGGTGTGTTTCCGCCTGTCCAACCGGAGCAATGCAGAAACGGCCCGAGGACGGTATTGTCTTCGTGGATCAATCCTTGTGCATTGGCTGCAAGGCCTGTATTACCGCCTGTCCATGGGCCGCTCCTCAGTGGAACAAGGAAAACGGAAGGGTATTCAAATGTGATTATTGCAGGGACCGTGTGGATGAGGGACTTGAGCCGGCCTGTGTGACAGGCTGCACCACAGGCGCCCTGAAGTGGGTTAGCCCTGCTGAGGCCTCCGGATTCCAAAGGGAAAAGTTCGCCAAAATTATTGCGAAAAACAGCCCTAACACTTAATTTAAGATTAAGATAAAATGTTTCCGGCCTTCGGGTTGGTTCAAGACAGGTAAATAGCCGGGATCTTGAGATCTGATCTGGATCCCGGCCCACGTTTGACAATAGTCCACAGGAGCAAGAAATGTTAGGAAATCCGCTGTTTCCTCCAGGACCGGCGGCGGACAAGGATCATATAGTCTATGCTGATGACGGCCTCAAGAGAGAAACCTCAGCCCCATGTCAGCTCAATTGTCCCGCCGGAATTGATATTCCCTCCTATGTTGCTCTAATCGGTCAGGGTCGTTACAAGGAAGCAATTGACATTATTCGTGAGGACAATCCATTCCCATGGGTGTGCGGACTGATTTGTCCGAACCCGTGCGAGCACTGGTGCCAGAGGCGTTACCTGGACAAGGCTATCTGTATCAAGGACCTGAAGGGGTTCGCTGCAAAAATGGTCAATCAAAATGGTCCGGGATATACCATTCCCACACCGAAAAACGACTATTCCCGGAAAGTCGCCATTATCGGATCAGGCCCTGCCGGGTTGACTGCCGCTTACTTTCTGGCATGGGAAGGCTATAAGGTCACGGTCTTCGAGGCAATGCATGAACCCGGTGGCCTTATGATCACCGGCATACCGGAGTTCCGCCTGCCAAGGGATTTTGTTCGACGGGAAATCCAGTACATCAAGGATATGGGTGTAGACATCAAATGCAACATGCCCATTGGCAAAGAGATTTCTCTGGATGACCTCAGAAAAGACGGTTTTGAAGCGTTCTTTCTGGGAATCGGAGCCTGGGAAGGCCTAAAACTTGGCATAGAGGGCGAAGACTCCTATCCTCAGGTTATCAGCGCTCTAAATTTTCTCAAAGACGTGTCCTTTGGCCAAAAAATCAAGCCTTCAAATAGCGTCGCGATAGTCGGAGGCGGTAACGCTGCCATCGACGCGGCCAGAACATGCGTCCGGCTGGGTTCGACATCGGTAAGCATAGTCTATCGCCGGACACGTTCCGAAATGCCCGCTCACTTTGAAGAAATCATCCAGATGGCTGAAGAAGGCATTCATGTTCATCAGTTGACTATCCCGTCCAAAATCCTTGGAAGTTATGGGAAAATTGACTTCCTGGAATGTGTCATGGCTACACTTGGTGAGCCTGATGAGAGCGGCAGGAGGCGTCCTGAGCCCATTGCAGGATCGGAATACAAAATGCCCGTTGGGGCAATAATTGCTGCTATCGGCCAGAAACCGGACATTCGAAATTATCCGGGGCTCGGGCTCGATTCACTGGAACTTACAAGAAAAGAAACCATTAAGGTTCGAAATCAAAACCAGCAGACCAGCGTCTCTGATGTGTTCGCCGGTGGTGACGCCGTCACGGGACCTGCTACCGTAATTCAGGCAGTAGGGGCCGGAAAGCGGGCTGCCTTTGCAATCGACGCTTACCTCCAGGGGCGAAAAATGCCCGAACGCGCAGCGCCGCGGCCCAGGGCGATGGTGGCCCCGATTATCATGGATTATCACCAGAAGAGCTTCATACAGCGCCAGGAAATACCCATAATAGACCTGGATCACCGTATGAGGACATTCGATCAGGTGGAACTCGGGCTGGATGAAATCGCCGCAAAACAGGAAGCCAAGCGCTGCATGCGCTGCGATATCTGCGAACGCTGCGGCAAATGTGTTGAAGTTTGCCGTGATCGCCTCGGAGTTTCAGCTATACGTTTCTATCACGCCGGTGAAAATTCGCTCATACTCAAAGATTACGTGCATGGCCTCCCCAAATGCATCGGGTGCGGATCATGCGTCAACATCTGCCCCACCGGAGCCCTCCAGCTCGAAGACAGAGACGGAGAACGCGTCCTGATGATGAGCGGAACGGTTATCAACCGTATCAAGCTTGAGGCTTGTGATGGTTGCGGCATACATTACGTAACCAAGATCATGGTCAGACATGTTGAAAAACTCACCGGAGCTTCTGAAGACGCTTTCGAACTCAGGCTCTGCCCGGAATGCAAGAGAGTAGCCCAGGCGGCCAGAATGGTCGGAAGAAAGCCCGATTTCACAGAGGTGCTCAGAAAAAGAGCTATTTCCGGCATTGAACCACTAGAAAAAGCGGCGTCTTAAATCCCATCATCTGACACGCGGTCCCCGGAATCTCTATTAGTCATTCAGAGGGCCGCGTCCGCCTCTCTCCCCGCCCAAACCGGCCGATTGTCATGCAAAATTAAAGTGGCGCCTTAAAATTGCATTGATTTGGATCAGGTGTAGTATTATCATACGGTTATGGAATACATCCCCCGTCAGATAGAAGACTCACTTTCCAAATGCATGGAAACTTTTTCAAGCGTTGTTGTTACAGGACCACGTCAATCCGG